>CAYOLX010000015.1:0-14962 GCA_964404915.1 uncultured Candidatus Saccharibacteria bacterium
CGGCAACGGAGTTTGCGGCTTAGGTGAAAACAAAGCTAATTGCCCCAAGGATTGCGGCACAACCGCTACCTGCCGGCAAGACGGAAAATGTTGTTGCCTTGGTGCCGGCAGAGGAGATTGCCGATGTTTTACCGGGTATGAAAATGGTAAGCCAGTTTGTGCCAGCGGATTAACCGCAACCATGACTGGTTGTGATGCTTCCTGCAAGCCATCCTATAGATGTGATAACTGCGTCCAGGAAGGTGACATCAGCTATTGGAACGGAGTGGCTTGCTGCGGCGGTTTGGAAAGGCAAACGATTGCCGAAGAATCCGGCGACGGCCGGTGTTCGATGGCCAATTTGTCGGGCGGCCGCTGCACCAGCGCCAAATGCGGCAACGGCGTTTGCGAGGCCGCCAAAGGCGAGAACGGGTGCAACTGCGCCGCGGATTGTAGCACAACCGCTAAAACTTGCGCGGAGATTTGCAAGGCGCAAGGTTATGCCGATAGCCGTTGCAGTACCTACGCGACCAGTCCCCAAAGTTTTGTCAATACATGCGGCTTTGCCGGTTATGTTGAATCAGGCCAGCCGGCTTCAGACTGCCAATTGGAGAAAAACAGCAATGGCATCCCTATTGTTGGAGTCGGCAAGGTTTGCTGTTGTGCCGGCCAAACACCTGCTTGCGGCCAAGGAAGGGGAATATATAACTGCGAGCTGGATGTCAACAGCGCAGACCAGCGTTAAACCCACAGAGTGTTGCGCGGGGTTAACCGCTTATAAAAACAGTTGCAACGAAAAAGCAGTTAATGGCGTTTGTACCAGGAATCAATACACGGTGATGTGCGGCTCCTACTTGTGCGTCAATTGCGGGGACGGCCAATGTAATTCCGCGGCGGGAGAAAATGCCTGCAATTGCGCCGCGGATTGTGGTGAAACAACTGTCACTTGCGATGCCCAATGCAAAGCGGATGGCCATAAGTCCGGGTTGTGCAAAACATGGAGCGGCACGGGGGAAATAGGCTATGGCAGTTCCTATTGTTCGGGCGCGGCCGAAATTTGTTATTGCCAATTAAAAAGCGCTTTCTCCGATTATCCGATTTGCAATAAAAATTTATCCGGGTCGCCGATTGCTGAAGAAATCGCGCAATGCGCTGCGGCCAAGGGCGCGATCTACTGTGGCAATGGCTGGTGCAAATGCGCGAATTGCGGTTTCGTGGAACCGACAACCGCAACGCCTGCCAACCCCGGCAAGATTGTTTGCACCCGCGGATTAAATACTGATCAATGCAAATCTGCCGGCGGGGTGCACACTTGTCCGGGGACTACGACAATTTCAAGCTTGGGCCGCGCGATCATTTCTTATACCGGCGGATGCTACTGCTCGTGTCCGTAAGCAAGGCGCAATATGCGGCATTGCCCGAAAATCCAGTATCATTATATGGCGGGAGTATCGCATAATTCGCAAAAACCGTCCCTCGCAAATGTTCGGGGCGGTTTTTGGTTGTCGGCCGGTTTTATTTAAATTTCAAAAGACGGCAGATTTTCGGATGTTGGCGTTGCCGATGGCGCGACTTCTTCCACAGTGTCGGCGACGATTTTGATTTCGCCATCGCGATTGTCAATGCGCCCATAGACATAGATAACTTTGTTTTCGCAAAAAATATCCGGAGTTCTTTCCAAAACCGACGCGAACACCACCACCTCAATTTGATCGGTTAGGTCTTGCAGACCCATAAATAGCATGGGCTTTCCGGTTTTGGTGATGATTTTTTTTGCCGAAACGACAATGCCGCCGATTTTTACCAATCGCGGCCCGGCGCTTTCTTTCACGCGCGTGATTTTGAGGCATTTTTTCTCCATTTCGCTTTTATATTCTTCCAGCGGATGGGAGGTGACAAATAACCCCAGCAATTCTTTTTCCCACATCAATTTTTCCGATTTTTTCGCCTCGCGAGCGGGATCAAGCGTGTATCCGTTGATTTGGGCGGCGGGCATTTGGCCGAAAAGATCGCGCTGGCCGTTGGACTTGCTTTTCTCGTGTTCGCGGCCGATTTCCAGTATTTTTTCAATGTTGAACAGTAATGTGTTTCTCTCGGCCATGGCGTCAAATACTCCCGCTTTGATCATCGCTTCCAGCGATTTGCGATTTATCAATTTCGGATTAACGCGTTTGATAAAATCAAAGACATCCGCGAACTTGCCGCCGGCTTTCCGTTGCGCGACAACTTCTCCCACTAGATTTTCTCCCACATTCTTAATCGCCGCCAACCCAAAACGAATTTTATTGGTGTTGGGAATTACCGTAAAGCCGTGATAGCTTTCATTGATGTCAGGCGCCAAAACTTCCAATCCCATATTTTTGCACTCGCCGATTAAATAGCCCACTCTTTCCACATCGTTTTTTTCGGAGGTGATGAGCGCGGCCATAAATTCCGCCGGATAATGAGCTTTCAGGTAAGCGGTTTGATAGGCCACCATCGCGTAGCACGCCGCGTGAGATTTATTAAACGAATAGTCGGCGCTGGGTTCAATCCAGCTCCAAATTTCTTGGGCGATTTTTTTGGCAATGCCGTTTTTTTGACAACCGTCAATGAATTTTTGCTTTGACGCCGCCATCAAATCTTTGATTTTCTTGCCAATGGCTTTGCGCAGAGAGTCGGCTTCGGCCATGGAAAATCCCGCCAGCTCTTGCGCGATTTTCATCGTTTGTTCTTGATAAAGAATGATGCCGTATGTCGGCCCCAAAATCGGCTCCAGCTTCGGGTGCAGATATTTTGGAATTTTGAGACCGTTTTTGCCGTCAATGAAATCAGGAATAAATTGCATCGGTCCCGGGCGGTAAAGCGCCACCATGGCGATGATATCTTCAAATTGAGTGGGTTTCAATTGTTTCAAATATCTCTGCATCCCGTTGCTGTTATGGACAACAAATCCGTTGGCAATAAAATTATTGCCCGGAGATTTCATAGTAATATCGTAAGTTTGTTCTTTGCCGGAGTGGATTATTTTTTGAATTTTAATAAATTCACAGCTTTGTTCGGTCGGTATTCTGGGACATTCCCATCGCACCAAATCTTTATATTTCATCGCGAATTCCGCGAATTTCGTTTTACTGATAAAAACAAGCTTTATTTGGGGATATTGTTCTTTGAAAAGCTTCATTTTTTCCTGATCCAGTTCGTGAAACCATCCTTTAATTTCATAGAATGTTTTTTGTTTTGGGACATAGAAATCGGGCGTATAGTGCATTATTTCCCCGTTGCTTCGAGTTAATTTAAAAGTTTTTGGCTCGTATTCATAATCAAGGTGATGCAATCTTAAAACTCGCGCAAAATCCGCTTCCCAATTGGAGCGCACATAATGCCCCAAATCATCTCTAAAACCGCCTTTGCGGTGAGGCGATGCCTTGCCAAACATAGGGTTTCCTTTTCCGCTATATTTTTGCGAAAAATATTCTTTCATTGCTTGCGCCTTTTCTTCTCCCCAATGGTCGGCCCATGTTTTGCCGGTTAATGCTTTGGATATTTTTTCTGCGGTTTGGCGCCATTTTACGTTATTTTCAACCGTTATGCCGACATTCCACGGCTTGCCGCCATTTTGATAATATCTAATCCGCGCGGCGCGGATTTTTTCACGAGATATTTTTTTGCTTGTATTTTTATAGAATTTTGCGCAACATTGATGGCAGAATTTGCTTTGTCCTTCTTTTTGTCCGCTAATTTGACGTCCGCATTTGACGCAAACATTATAAACTAAATGCTTTGACTTGGTTTTGATTAAAACTTTTTCTCCAACTTTGATATCTTCAAGTTTTTTCCAGCCATTTTCAGTTAAAAAGTTATGATTTTTTGTTGTTTTAATAAACCATCCGTTTTCAGCAACCACGGTATAAACATCCTTAATCCCGCTTTCAAAAACATTTTCAATCCGGTTAAGATGGATTTTGCCTTCATCCAAATAAACTGACGCGAGCCTTTTCCTGTTTTTAAATTGGAATAATTTTTTGATGGTGGTGTTGGATATGATTGTGTCTCCCGAAAGACATTCTAACTGGAAAACGCCGACTGTGTCGCCTCGCGCCATTAATTCGTAAGTGGCGCGATCGTCAATGGGAAAGTCTTTTAAATTAAGACTTTCCTGGCGCACCAAATAGATGCGCGAGAGCGTGTCTTCAATGATGGTCAAATTTTTCAGCCCCAGAAAATCCATTTTCAACAAGCCCATATCTTCAATCGCGTGCAATTCATATTGCGATACCAATCCGTTATCATCAGCGGTGGGATGTTGTATCGGCACGATTTCGTCCAGGGGCATCGGCGAGATCACTACTCCGCAGGCATGAGTGGAGGCATGTCGCGCGCAACCCTCCAGCTTCTTGGCAAATTCCATAATTTTTTGCGCTTTTTCATCGCCGGCAACCAAAGCTTTCAAATCATCGGCTTTGGTGAGCGCTTGATCCAAATTCATGCCAAAAGGAATCATTTTTGCCAATTTATCGCAATAGCTGTATGGATATTGGAGCACTCGTCCCACATCGCGCACTGCCGCGCGCGCGGCCATAGTTCCAAATGTGATGATTTGCGCCACGTGATCATGGCCGTATTTTTCGCCGACATATTGGATTACTTCGGGCCGCCGCCGGTCGGCAAAATCCATATCAATATCGGGCAACGACACCGCCGAGCGTCCGGGATTTAAAAATCTTTCAAACAAAAGGCCATATTTAAGCGGATCAATGTCGGTAATGTTTAACAGATAGGACACCAATGACCCGGCGGCCGAACCGCGTCCGGGCCCCACCACGATGCGATTGCTTTTCGCCCAATTGACGAAATCTTGCACAATCAAAAAATATTCAATAAAGCCTAATTCTTTTATAACGGCAAATTCATAATCAAGCCGATCTTTGACTTCTTGCGGCGGATTTTGCCCATATCTGTTTTTAATTCCCGTCAAGCACAGCTCGCGCAAATAATTTTCATTGGTTTTTCCCGCCGGCGGCACAAAATTCGGCAATTTGGTTTTTTTGAGCTCAAACTCAAACCGGCACATTTGGGCAATTTTTTGAGTGTTTTCAATCGCTTGGGGAAAATCTTTGAAATCATCAATCATTCTTTGCGGGCTTCTCATGGAAAAATCTTCGCCCTTCATCGTCAATCGCGCGGGATTGTTGATGTCGGCGCCGGTGTTGATCAGCATCAAAATATCTTGCGCTTCCATATCGCCTTCGTCAAGGTAGTGGATATCATTGGCGGCGACCAGTCCGATGCCGGTTTTTTGGGCGATTTCAATGATGCCGTCGTTGGCCGGACTTTGTTCGGGCAGATTGGGATGATGTTGAATCTCCAGAAAAAAATTTTCTTTGCCGAAAATTTTTTGATATTTGAGCGCGGTTTGAAGCGCCTCATCTTGTTTTTTGTCAATAATTAAACGGGGAACTTTACCCTGAATGCAGGCGGTGGTTGCGATTAAACCTTCGGAATGTTGCGCCAACAACTCTTCATCCACGCGGGGTTTGTAATAAAAACCTTCCAAATGCGCTTTGGTCACCAATTTCACCAGGTTGCGATAGCCGATTTCGTTTTTAACCAGCAAAATCAAGTGATGGCGCGCGTCGTCAATTTTGGGCCGGCGCAAAGTTCGGCCTTCAATGGCGACATAAACTTCACAGCCGATAATCGGCTTGATGCCGCGCGCTTTGGCTTTTTTATAGAATTCCACGGCGCCATACATATTGCCGTGATCGGTGAGAGCGCAAGCGTCCATTCCGAATTTTTTGACCTTATCCAAAAGCGGATCGATTTGCGCCAATCCGTCAAGCAAGCTGTAATGCGAATGAGTGTGGAGATGAACAAAATCCATAATAAAAATGTAAAATTAAAAAATCAAAGGGGTCCGTTGCCGAATTAGCTTTGAAGCGAAATTTTCAGATTTCGCGCGAGCCAAATGAGAAAAGAGGAGGCATACTTGGCTTAAAGTATGCTGACGATTGACGAATTTGGCGCAGCCGAAATATGGAAATTGCAGCCAAAGCTAATTCGGCAACAGACCCCAAAGTTCAAAATTAAGGTAAAATTCCTATCGGAATTTTGATTTTGTTTTTATAATTTTGAATTTTACCATTGTCATCCGTTCGTCAGACTCAGGATGATCCTGAGAATGCCGAAGGATCATTTTCAATTTTGATTTTTCAATTTTAAATTTCTTTCATTGGATGATTTTTTCGGGGGCGACATTGGTGAAATCGGCCAGCCCTTTGTTATAAATGGCATCTTTTAATGAAATAATCCCTTGAGTTTGAGTATCGCGCGTGATAAGATTTTGCCGCACCAATGCGTTGTCAATAATAATATCGCCGGTGATTTGCGCGCCGCTCAAATCAAGCGCGCCATTGATTTGCGCGCTTTTAAGGATTATGTCCCCCTTGATTTTTAAATCGTTTTGACAATAGTCTTGTGACTCAATTTGCCGCAAATCCAAGTTGCCCAATATCACCGCTTGGGAAAAGCTCACGAATCCGTTCACTCTTGCCTGTGCCATCGCGACTGAGCCGGTGATGTTGATGCCGGCCATATTGGCGGTTTGACCGATCCAAGCTTTCTCCATCAACAAATTGCCGATTAATTTTCCGCGACTGAAATTAAGCGAGCCGTCAATTGCCGCTCCGGCAAGATTCAAATTGCCTTTGATGGAGCAATCGCCAAAAAAGACATTGCCGATAATCAATGAATTTTCCAAGTTAACGCCGTTGTCCAAATCCTTTCCCATAAGTGAAAACGCCTTCAATGTCTTTCCGGCAAAATTAGCGTCTCGTTGGTCAAGCTTGGCTTGTTCAATTTCGGCATCAACCTCTTGCTTGCTTAAAATAAGCACCGGCTTTCCGGCAATAACGAATTCCTCCATTAATTTAACTTTTAGCCAATAAAAATCTACAATGTCATTATAGCCAAAAAACGGGAAAAATGAAATCGCCGCTCAAAAACAATCAAAAATTAAATTTGGGGCAAGAGAAGAAATCTTGCCGCGGGGGGTTTGATTTGGTAATCGGAATTGATGAGGCCGGTCGCGGGCCGCTGGCGGGGCCGGTTTGCGCCGCCGCCGTAGCAATCCGCGCCCCGATATGCCGCCGCGATTTTTTGCCGTTGCTGGAAATTGTCCGCAATTCAAAAAAAATGACCGCGGCGGCGCGCCAAATCGCTTATCGCCAAATTATTAATCATCCCAAAATTTTTTGGTCCGCCGCCATGATCGGACCAAAAACCATTGACAAGATCAATATCTTGCAAGCGTCAAAACAAGCGATGGAAAAAGCGGCGCGAGGATTAATCAAAAAAACCGATGTTAAAATCGGCGCTAATAAAATCATTTGCCTAATTGACGGCAATTTTTCCATCAAAATCCTATATTCGCAAGAATCAATCATCGGCGGCGATGGCAAAGTGTTTTTGATCGCCGCGGCAAGCATCATCGCCAAAGTCCGCCGCGATTGCTTGATGGAAAAAATGGACAAGCTCTATCCCGCCTACGGTTTTGCCCGCCACAAGGGCTATGGCACCAAACAACATTTGGCGGCAATAAAAAAACACGGCGCCTGCCCCATCCACCGCCGCAGTTTTTATCCGATTAACGCGAGAGGTTGTGCTAAAAATCAAAAAAGATGTATAATAAAAACAGAAAAAAATAAAGTAAATAATAACAGGTCTGTTGCGTAAATCTTTTCGCGATAGCCCCAAATAAAAAAAATGAGTCCGGCAAAAAAACAAAAAAAATTTGACAGGGCGGCGGCAATCGGTTTTTTCGTGAACTTTTGCGCGGTGTTTTCTTTGATTTTAATGGTCGGGTTGTTGACGCTTGCCGGCGGTTTGGGCGGCGTTAAAAGCGGATCGGCGTCTCTTTCGGGGGCGATGAGCCAAATTGCGTGTTCTTGCCCCGAGGCGATTGAATGCCAAGCGCCGTCAATCGCTCCGGCGGTGCTGTTTCCGATTTCTGCGTCCACGCCAATGGAAGCCGCGGTTGAAATTTTTGTTGACGAGGGCGGTTTTTCTCCGCGGGAGTTGAATATGGCGGTTTCCAGCTCGCGCACGGTGAAAATTATCAATCGCGGCGTGCGCGAGCATTCATTTTTAGTTGGCGCGCTTGGCATTGATTCCGGATTGATCGCTCCGGGACAAGCGGTAACGGTGTTGTTGCAAAATTCCAACGGAGAGCGGGAGATAGAATTTAATTCCGCCGCGCCGGGCGATGATCAAGATATTTTCCAAGGAGTGGTTGTTTTTGAGTAATTACTCGCGCGGCTCTTGAAAATTTGCTTGATTTATGATACAATCCGTGATTGCAAGCTTAATATTGGGTTTGATTGACTGAATTTTGAGCTCTACTCATCACTCATCAACTCACCGCTCATCAACTATTCCATGGCAGTAGCAAAGAAAAGACACACAAAAGGAAGCCGCAATCAGCGGCGAATGCATCTGTTTTTGGAAAGCCCGGCTTTTGCCAAGTGCGAAAAATGCGGCAAGACCATCCGCGCGCATCACGCTTGCGCTTTTTGCGGTTTCTATCGCGGCAAAGAAGCGTTTAACGCGTTTGCCCGCCTTGATCGCAAGCAAAAGCGCGATCGCGAGGCGGAAATCGCCGCCGCACAAGCCCAAAAGGATGCCGCGCCCGCCGCTTCCGGCAATTAGCGCAACAGAACTCAAGCTAACGGCGTTTTTCGTTTTTAATTTTCAAGATGGCTTCACGACACCTCACGCGGTCAATCGTTATGCAGTCCCTTTTTGAATGGGATTTTTACGGCAGAACCGGCGATTTGGCCGAAATTTTGCAGAGAAATTTGGATGAGTTCGGTCCGGGGCTGGAAGAAACCGATTTCGCGAGGGAATTGTCATCCGGCGTTATCGGCAAACTGCCGATAATTGACGGCATCATTGAAAAAGCCGCGCCGCAATGGCCGATCGACCAGATTAGTGTGATCGATCGCAACATTTTGCGGCTGGGGTTGTTTGAATTGCTTTACGAAGACAGAAAAGCGGTGCCGCCCAAAGTGGCGATTAACGAAGCCATTGAGTTGGCAAAAAATTTCGGCGGGGAAAGTTCCGGAAAATTTGTCAATGGCGTTTTGGGCACGGTCTATAAGGAAATGCTGGAACTGGAACAAGATCCCGATCTTGGCGAAAATAATAAGAAGAGAGAATGAAGCTATAAAAAATTCTAAATCCTAAACTCTAAATTCTAAACAAATCTAAAAATAAAAATTAAAATATCAAAACAAAACATCGGATGCTTTTATTTTAATTTTTAATTTTGAATTTTGAGGTTGTTTAGGATTTAGAATTTAGTGCTTGGGGTTTATAAATTACAATGAAGGACTTCTCCGTATTGGAAAAAAAATTGGACAATGTTTTTAAAAACAAGAATTTACTCACGCAGGCGTTTGTTCATCGTTCCTATTTAAACGAAAATCCGCAAATCGGACTGGGTAACAACGAGCGGCTGGAATTTTTGGGCGACGCGGTGCTGGAATTGGCGGTGACCGAATATCTTTATGCTCAATATCCCGGCAAATCCGAGGGCGAATTAACCGGATGGCGCGCGGCGCTGGTCAACACCAAAATGATTTCGGCCGCCGCGGCAAAGCTGGGCTTTGGCGATTTTCTTTTGCTCTCGCGCGGCGAAGCCAAAGAGGATGGCAAATCCCGGCAATATATCTTGGCGAACACTTTTGAGGCGTTTATCGGCGCGCTTTATTTGGACCGGGGCTATGATCCTTGCCAAAAGTTCATCAAGGATAATTTACTGATTGAATTGCCCGAAATTATCGCCAAAAAGCTCTACAAAGACGCCAAATCGCGCTTTCAGGAAGTGGCGCAAGAAATCGTCAAAGTCACGCCGTCATATCGCGTGTTGGCGGAAAAAGGACCCGACCATGCCAAACACTTCACCGTGGGCGTCTATTTGGGCGATGAACTGGTGGCGCGCGCCGGCGGCTATTCCAAGCAGGAGGCCGAAGAAGAAACCGCTAAAAAAGCGCTGGAAGCGAAGGGATGGAAATAACCCCCTTTGCATAATTTCCAACTTCCAATTCCCAATTTCCAATAAATATCAAAATTTAAAAATTAAGAAATTTTAACATTCTGAAATTGATTTGTCATTGGAAATTGAAAATTTAGTCATTGCCGACATATAATTGCAAAAAAACGATGATCGTGTTATACACAAAGGGTGATTGAAACTTTATATAACATAATTTATGCTTACTATCAGATTGCGCCGCATTGGCAAAAAAAATCGTCCTTCATTTCGCATTGTCGTTGCCGACAGTCGCGTTTCAGCGTCCGCGGGCAAAGCTTGCGATGAGATCGGTTTTGTGGATCGCATCAATAAAAAAATCGACTTAAATAAAGAAAAAGCCGCTCACTGGCTGTCAAAAGGAGCGCAGCCGTCGTTGTCGGTGCGCAACATTTTTATTGATCAAAAAGTTTTGGAAGGCAAAAAAATCGCGGCGCACGCGCAACCCAAGAAAAAAGAAGGCGCCGCCGAAACGCCGAAAGCCGCGCCGGCTGTCTAGCGTTTGACAATCTTTTTTAATTCGGAATATAATTACAGCATGGGCGTTGGAATCGATGCCTGAAAGGTCGAAAGTTTCGTTTGTTTGAATGAATGAAATGATACCTATGGAAAACAAAAGCGATCAAGAGTTTCTTGAAACTCTGGTTAAGTCGCTGGTCGATCACCCCGAAGACGTGGTTGTCAGCCGCAAGGTTGACGAAATGGGCGTTTTGCTTTCGTTGAAAGTCAACGCCGAAGATATGGGACAGATTATCGGCCGCAGCGGCAGCACCGCGCGGGCAATCCGCAATTTGGTGCGCATTATTGGTCTGAAGAATCATGCCCGGGTCAATCTCAAAATTGAAGAACCCGAAGGCGGCCGCCGCCCTCCGCGCGCCGAAGAGGCGCCCAAGCGCGACGAAGATATGGACGACCTGAAATTCTAGTTTGCCTTTTAAAAAAAAGAAAAACCCCCGCGATTCGCCGGGGCTTTTCTTTTGTTTTTTTAGTTTTTTTTGTTAAGATTATTTCAATGGAAGACTATAAAACAATCAAAATAAAAAGTTTTGATTCGGGCGCGGCGCCGGCAGTGGAAAAATTTTTTTCGGCTTATCCGAAAGGTGATTTGAGATTAGAAATAAAAGACGGGCAACTTTTGCTCTTTTTGCGGCAAATTGATTATTTTGATTTAAAGAATAAAATCAATAAACAGGCCAATAGTAGTAATAAAATTTACCACAAAACATTAGTTTCCATTTTTGATGAAATATCCAGCATCAGAAGCTACGGGTTGAACGGAAAAAAAAGAGTTTATATCGGCTATAATAAAGAGAGAAAGTTGTTGAATCGAAAAGACAAAGAAAAGGAAAGGGGAATGTTTTTTTACGCGCGGGAAAATGATTTTAAAAGAGAAAATGGCGAATTTCCGGAGAATTATTTGGATAAAATCGCAGTTGGCGACAGCGAGTTTGTTTTAAAAGGTTTGCCGGATAATTGCGTTGATTTGATTTTTACTTCGCCGCCGTATAATTTCGGATTAAATTATGATAGCCATAAAGACGGCACTGATTGGGTTGGTTATTTTGACAAACTTTTCGCGGTTTTTAATGAATGCATCAGGGTTTTAAAGTATGGCGGGCGGATTATTGTTAATGTTCAACCGCTTTTTTCCGATTATATTCCGATTCATCACATAATTTCCAATTATTTTATGAGCAATAAAATGATATGGAGGGGTGAAATTGTTTGGGACAAGCATAATTGGAATTGCAAATATACCGCGTGGGGATCTTGGAAGAGCCCGAGTAATCCCTATTTAAAATATACATGGGAATTTTTGGAAATTTTCTCAAAGGGATCGTTAAAAAAAGAAGGAAAATCTTTAAATGCTGATATTACTGCTGATGAATTTAAAAAGTTTGTTGTTGCTAAGTGGGATGTGGCGCCGGAAAGAAATATGAAGGAATACGGACATCCGGCAATGTTCCCTGAAAAATTGGCTTCCCATGCGTTAAAATTATTCAGCTTCAAAAACGATGTAATTTTAGATCCGTTTAACGGGGTTGGCACCACCACTTTAGCGGCGAAAAAAACAGATCGCCATTATTTTGGAATTGATGTTTCCGATGATTATTGCAAAAAAGCCGAATTGAGAATCGCGGAAATTAGCATAAAGGGTCTGTTGCCGAATTGGCTTTGAAGCGAAATTTTCAGATTTCGCGCGAGCCAAATGAGAAAAGAGGAGGCATACTTGGCTTAAAGTATGCCGACGATTGACGAATTTGGCGCAGCCGAAAGATGGAAATTGCAGCCAAAGCCAATTCGGCAACAGACCCATAAATGGGGCTTTATTCAATTGACCGAATATGGATGATAAAAACAAAAAAGCAATATCTGATTTGCTAAAGGCTTACTCGCTATTGGTTAGAGGCATAGAAAGCGATGCCAATTCATCCAGCGATCGTGCTTATGGCGGCGTTATTAGGGCGGGGAAAGGCATTTTGGTTGAAAGTATTGCCAAAAAGTTAGTTGAAATTGCTTGGCGGGAGTTGGGAAAAAAACAAAAGAAAATATCTCTTGAACGCAGGGCGGTTAAAATTCCCTTAAAGAAGGAATATCTTGAAAGAATTAAAAACCAAGAGATTCGCGATTACATCAAAAATAATATTGGAAATTATTGTTACTTTTTGAAAACCGATGTGCATGTCTATGCCAACGGTCGGTTTGCGATGGCGATTGAATGCAAAGCATACGCCGAAAACGCGATGCTAAAAAGAATCTTGGTTGACTTCACGTTGCTAAAACAAATTTACCCTGATTTGTCTTTTGTTTTGTTTCAATTGGAAAGCCAGCTTGGAGGAGATTATTCAAAGATCGCAAAAATTCATTACGGCAGTTGTTCCACTCATACCTTGCTTTCTTATTTTGACATTGATTTGCACATTATAACCTTACTTGAAGGCGAGAGGAAGGTTGATCAACCGATCCATAAAAAATCTCATTACAAAGAGTTGACAAGAGAAAGTTTGTTGGCGGCGGTTGAAGTTTTTAAGGGGATCTTGAATAAATATCCATGATGGTTTTTGATTTTATTACGATTTTTCCAGAAATTGTCGCGCCTTATTTTGAGGAGTCGTTGTTCAAAAAGGCGCGAGAAAAAAAACTGATAAAAATCCGGGTTCATAATTTGCGCGATTTTGCGACGGATAAGCATCGCACGGTTGATGATAAGCCGTTTGGCGGCGGTTTTGGCATGGTGATGAAGGTTAATGTTTGGCATAAAGCGATTGCCAAAGCTGTCAAGTTAAAAATCGCCGGCAAAAAATTAAAACCCGCGGATAAAAACACCGCGATTGTGATGCTCACGCCGCGCGGCAAAATGTTTAATCAAAAAATGGCGGCGAAATTGGCAAAATACCAACAGATAGTTTTTGTTTGCGGGCGCTATGAAGGGGTGGACGAACGGGTGGCAAAAAATATCGCCACGGATCAAATTTCAATCGGCGGCTATGACTTGATGGGCGGGGAGTTGCCGGCGATGGTGATTGCCGAAGCGGTGAGCCGCCTGATTCCCGGCGTGATCGGCAAACCCGAATTTTTGACCGCCCGCGCCGGCAAAGACGGATTTTTTGAATCCGCGCAATATACCCGCCCGGAAGTTTATTCGCTGGCAAAAGGCATCAATTGGAAAACTCCCAAAGAACTGCTTTGCGGCGATCCCAAAAAAATCACCGCCTGGCGCCAAAAACACGGCAAATATGTGTAAAAAGGCAAAAGGCAAAAGTTTAAAGTATTTTATTCGTAGGGGCGGGTCTTGTACCCGCCCCGGTTTAAATCTCCAGGGGTTGAACCCCTGATAGATTTACAGGGGTTCAACCCCTGATGGCTGATTGTGCGAGAAATTGGCGATTGATGAGAAATTTCATTTTTGATTTTAGTTTTGATTTGATAAAGATGAGATTTTTTTGTAAAATGGAATAACGGTTGTTTGATTTTATGATTAAACTTTTAGGAAAGAAAACCCAATTGATGGTTGCCTTCTGTGCGTGGACGGCGGTTTTCGCGCTGGCGTTTTTGTTCGCGGGAAAAATGAAGGCGCAAGAAATCGGCGCGGTCGTTGAATTGTCCAACGCGTCTTCCACCGCGGAGATAATTATTCCCGAAGATGAAACCGATGAAACCGAAACCGAGATTGATTTGCCCCAAGAAGCTCCCGCCACGCCCGAAGATTTGCCGAATCAAGCATCCGAAGAAAGTTTTGAAAGCCCGCAAAGCTCCGAAGTTTTAAAAAATCAAGAAATTTCATCCGGACAACCGCCAATGGCGGAGCGGCAAGCTCATGAATCCGCGCCCGGCATCCAAGAATCAAAAGAGCAAAAAGAAATAGCTCCCGTTCCCGAGCCCGAAGAAGAAATCAAAATCCAGAAACTCAAGCAACGGATTAAATACAAGCAATTCAAAAAAGACCAAAACCCGGAATTTATTTTCCCTGGCTTGGAAGACAAAAGGAATTTTTTCAAAAAAGTTTTCGACTGGATCGCGCGTAAAAAACGCACCACCAAAATCCAACTGATTGATCCGCAAGGCGAAATCACCGAGAATGGAATTGTTGCCGATGGCGTTTCGGTTAAAATACAAAACACCGATAACCGGCAATTCCGCCCGGGGCTTTACAAGATTAAAGCCATTATTAACGAAAGCGGCGAGGTTACCGAAGAGACTCAAGAATTTGAATGGGGAGTGTTAACCGCCAACACCGATAAAACAATCTACCGCCCCGGCGACATCGCCAATCTATATTTTGGCGTTTTGGACTCCGGCGGCCACACTATCTGCGACGCGGCCATTAACATCAAAATCACCGATCCGCAAGGAGAAGTATCTTATCTTGGCGGCAACCCCGGCGGCGAATGCGGCGCGGATAACATCACCGAT
>CAYOLX010000016.1:0-14370 GCA_964404915.1 uncultured Candidatus Saccharibacteria bacterium
AACAAAACACAATATTATTGGCAAGCTTGATTGTTTTGGCGGCGGCGCTTGCCGGCGCCGGGGTTTGGGTCTATCAAACCCAAATCACGCCAAAACCAGTGCCGGCGGCGCAAAGCAGTCAGGAGTCGCGAGAATTATCGCCAGCATTGGAGGAAATTGAGCCCGAGAGGGAATCCCAAATCGAAATCGAAGGACTTGCTTCGACGATGCCGGGCACTGCTGAAACCGAAACCGATATTACGACTATTAATAGTGGGGTGTGCTATGAATTTTTTGATAAGTCAGAAAATGAGTTGCGCACAATAAAATTACCCGATTATTGCGGAAAGACAATTAATCTTGTCAGTGGGATGAAACTTCGATATGTCGTGAAAGATTATGATTGGAGAAGAGAAGTTGATCCCTATGTTGGAGCAGTGGTAGCCTTGTGGGATGAGAACGGCGATTTTCTGCAAAAAATAACAGAAACGCTTAATAATGCATGGTCTTTTTCTGAGGATAGTGTTGATTTTAGCGATGATGTAAACTTTGACGGATACAAGGATTTAAAGGTTCTGGTAAATTCAGGTCCAGGAACGGGGTTTACGGCGGAGTTTTATAGCTATTGGATTTTTAATCCGATAACAAAGAATTTTATAAAAGATTCCGTCTTAACTAAAATTGTCAACCCCGATTTTCAGCTAGATAGAAAGTTGATTATCAGCAGTATAGGCGTTGGGACTAGATGCTTTATTGATCCTGATTGTATTGGTGGCGTCGAAACAATTTATAAATTTTCCAATGGCTCTTGGCAATTTGCTTATAATGCAGCGAATTTACCAAAATTTGAAGATTTTCCGGTGCAAGAAATTTATTCCGGTCAACCGGCAGATGTTGATTTTACTAATCATCCTGGTTTAAAAAATTTTGATGAAATTGGCGGTGCGGGCGGCGGTTACAAGCAACTAATTACAGATGAAGTTGCTAAAGGTCCAAATTTTGCCGGTCATTATCGTATCATAGATTGGGGTTGCGGGACATCCTGCAGAACAGCGGCTATCATTGATGTTGCTAGCGGAGAAATTATTTATTCGCCGCTTATTGACGATTCGCAAAATTGGACAACCAATCGCCCCGATTTTAGCCCATGGGAAAATCTTGATTATCAAATGGGCAGCGCTTTGCTGATTGTTAATAATAAATATTACCATTGGACGCGTTATACTCCGGATGATATTTTTGTTGAAGGTTTATGAATGTTAAATTAATTATTAAAATATGACAAAAAGGAAAAAGAAAAAAGTGATTTTAATTGGATAATTGCCAGAGCACTATTTAAAAGATCAGCGATATCAAATATCGATATTTGATATCGCTGCAAGCATAAATAAAAAAACAAAAGTCAAAATTATGAAACAAAACAAAATATTGCCGGCGAGTTTGATTACTATGGCGGTCGCGCTTGCTGGCGTTGGAGCCTGGGTTTATCAAACCCAGATTGCGCCAAAATCAGTGCCGCCGGCGCAAAACAATCAAGAATCTGAAAATCAGGTAATTTTGGAGCCATTTGAGGAGCAAAAACTAAATATTGCAGAAACTATTGAAAATATTAAAAAACCATTATTAATAGCGGAAAACGAGTCAATAAAAGCTGATAATCTAACAAAAGAACAACTCGAATTGCAAGAATATTTATCTGATTTAATAAAAAGTTATGATTCAGAAAGTTGGTATATTCATTACAGTGAAAAATTTGGCTACAGAATCAAATTACCTGTAGATTGGTCTGGCACGGAGTATTATTTTTACAACCAAAATATACAAAAATATACGGGTAAGCCCTACAATAACAAGATAAGTATAAATGAAAAATATATCGAAAATGCAGAGTTATTCTTTCAAGAAAAAACAGAGGTTGAAAGGTGCGAAAATTTTTATATTGAAAATTTTGAAAGAAAAGAAATAAATAATTTACCCGTAATAATAATTAATACAAAAAAAGATAATTCGCGCGGTTTGTATTATTATTTTAAATTACCGACAACGATTCATGCTTCATCACAAAAATATAGATATAATGCTTTCGTTATTGATTTTAGTGACTTGGTTGGCGATTTATACCTGAGGCCGTGGGAAAACGGCATAGCCTCATTAATTGCTTCTTCTTTTGAGGTTATTAAAACGTCTGGAACGGAAAGAGACAAACAATTGGCGAAACTATATGATGCTGAATATAGATGTCCTTGGAGCGATTTTTCTATGGGAGAGAGAGTTCAATTTAAAGATGGTGCATATTCAGAAAAGATAGAAGGCAGCAGTCTTTATACTACGGCCGGGATTTCATTAGAAAATTTTGTTTATGGTGATTTTGATGGTAGCGGCACTGAAGAAATTGCAGCAATTGTTTATGAAAATCCGGGAGGTAGCGGTATATTTGCATCGTTGCAGATAATTTCCGATATTAATGGAAAAATGCAGTCGGTAGCTTTTCTGAGAATTGATGATCGGCCTCGTATTAATAGTATCGCAATAAAAGACGACAAGATAATTCTTGATCTTATTGTTCATGCTGAGGGCGATCCTGGCTGTTGCCCAAATCAAAAAGAAATTTGGAGTATTGAATTTAAAAATGGTGATTTGATTAAAACTATTTTGGAATCGAATAGACTTGATGAGGAAGCTATGGGCTGATTGTTGATTCTTTTTGAATTAAAAAATTTAAGATAACAAATCAAAACTATGACGTTATTATTTTGTCCGGACGTTGGCGATTTTAATGGGAGATTGACGCTATGATGTTAATAATTTAACAAAATCCAACAATTTATAGCGCATATAAAATATGCGGATAGCAATGGCATATTTTAATATAAAATGTGCGATTATCAATTGGTTAAAGCTTAAAATTTAAATTTCAATGCTTAATAATCAAAACTGATTTAAAAAGATCAGCGATATCAAATATCGATATTTGATATCGCTGCAATCATAAATAAAAAAACAAAAGCAAATTATGAAGCAAAACACAATATTATTAGCAAGCTTGATTGTTCTGGCGGCGGCGCTTGCCGGCGCCGGGGTTTGGGTCTATCAAACCCAAATCGCGCCAAAACCAGTGCCGGCGGCGCAAAGCAGTCAGGAGTCGCGAGAATTATCGCCAGCATTGGAGGAAATTGAGCCCGAGAGGGAATCCCAAATCGAAATCGAAGGACTTGCTTCGACGATGCCGGGCACTGCTGAAACCGAAACCGATATTACGACTATTAATAGTGGGGTGTGCTATGAATTTTTTGATAAGTCAGAAAATGAGTTGCGCACAATAAAATTACCCGATTATTGCGGAAAGACAATTAATCTTGTCAGTGGGATGAAACTTCGATATGTCGTGAAAGATTATGATTGGAGAAGAGAAGTTGATCCCTATGTTGGAGCAGTGGTAGCCTTGTGGGATGAGAACGGCGATTTTCTGCAAAAAATAACAGAAACGCTTAATAATGCATGGTCTTTTTCTGAGGATAGTGTTGATTTTAGCGATGATGTAAACTTTGACGGATACAAGGATTTAAAGGTTCTGGTAAATTCAGGTCCAGGAACGGGGTTTACGGCGGAGTTTTATAGCTATTGGATTTTTAATCCGATAACAAAGAATTTTATAAAAGATTCCGTCTTAACTAAAATTGTCAACCCCGATTTTCAGCTAGATAGAAAGTTGATTATCAGCAGTATAGGCGTTGGGACTAGATGCTTTATTGATCCTGATTGTATTGGTGGCGTCGAAACAATTTATAAATTTTCCAATGGCTCTTGGCAATTTGCTTATAATGCAGCGAATTTACCAAAATTTGAAGATTTTCCGGTGCAAGAAATTTATTCCGGTCAACCGGCAGATGTTGATTTTACTAATCATCCTGGTTTAAAAAATTTTGATGAAATTGGCGGTGCGGGCGGCGGTTACAAGCAACTAATTACAGATGAAGTTGCTAAAGGTCCAAATTTTGCCGGTCATTATCGTATCATAGATTGGGGTTGCGGGACATCCTGCAGAACAGCGGCTATCATTGATGTTGCTAGCGGAGAAATTATTTATTCGCCGCTTATTGACGATTCGCAAAATTGGACAACCAATCGCCCCGATTTTAGCCCATGGGAAAATCTTGATTATCAAATGGGCAGCGCTTTGCTGATTGTTAATAATAAATATTACCATTGGACGCGTTATACTCCGGATGATATTTTTGTTGAAGGTTTATGAATGTTAAATTAATTATTAAAATATGACAAAAAGGAAAAAGAAAAAAGTGATTTTAATTGGATAATTGCCAGAGCACTATTTAAAAGATCAGCGATATCAAATATCGATATTTGATATCGCTGCAAGCATAAATAAAAAAACAAAAGTCAAAATTATGAAACAAAACAAAATATTGCCGGCGAGTTTGATTACTATGGCGGTCGCGCTTGCTGGCGTTGGAGCCTGGGTTTATCAAACCCAGATTGCGCCAAAATCAGTGCCGCCGGCGCAAAACAATCAAGAATCTGAAAATCAGGTAATTTTGGAGCCATTTGAGGAGCAAAAACTAAATATTGCAGAAACTATTGAAAATATTAAAAAACCATTATTAATAGCGGAAAACGAGTCAATAAAAGCTGATAATCTAACAAAAGAACAACTCGAATTGCAAGAATATTTATCTGATTTAATAAAAAGTTATGATTCAGAAAGTTGGTATATTCATTACAGTGAAAAATTTGGCTACAGAATCAAATTACCTGTAGATTGGTCTGGCACGGAGTATTATTTTTACAACCAAAATATACAAAAATATACGGGTAAGCCCTACAATAACAAGATAAGTATAAATGAAAAATATATCGAAAATGCAGAGTTATTCTTTCAAGAAAAAACAGAGGTTGAAAGGTGCGAAAATTTTTATATTGAAAATTTTGAAAGAAAAGAAATAAATAATTTACCCGTAATAATAATTAATACAAAAAAAGATAATTCGCGCGGTTTGTATTATTATTTTAAATTACCGACAACGATTCATGCTTCATCACAAAAATATAGATATAATGCTTTCGTTATTGATTTTAGTGACTTGGTTGGCGATTTATACCTGAGGCCGTGGGAAAACGGCATAGCCTCATTAATTGCTTCTTCTTTTGAGGTTATTAAAACGTCTGGAACGGAAAGAGACAAACAATTGGCGAAACTATATGATGCTGAATATAGATGTCCTTGGAGCGATTTTTCTATGGGAGAGAGAGTTCAATTTAAAGATGGTGCATATTCAGAAAAGATAGAAGGCAGCAGTCTTTATACTACGGCCGGGATTTCATTAGAAAATTTTGTTTATGGTGATTTTGATGGTAGCGGCACTGAAGAAATTGCAGCAATTGTTTATGAAAATCCGGGAGGTAGCGGTATATTTGCATCGTTGCAGATAATTTCCGATATTAATGGAAAAATGCAGTCGGTAGCTTTTCTGAGAATTGATGATCGGCCTCGTATTAATAGTATCGCAATAAAAGACGACAAGATAATTCTTGATCTTATTGTTCATGCTGAGGGCGATCCTGGCTGTTGCCCAAATCAAAAAGAAATTTGGAGTATTGAATTTAAAAATGGTGATTTGATTAAAACTATTTTGGAATCGAATAGACTTGATGAGGAAGCTATGGGCTGATTGTTGATTCTTTTTGAATTAAAAAATTTAAGATAACAAATCAAAACTATGACGTTATTATTTTGTCCGGACGTTGGCGATTTTAATGGGAGATTGACGCTATGATGTTAATAATTTAACAAAATCCAACAATTTATAGCGCATATAAAATATGCGGATAGCAATGGCATATTTTAATATAAAATGTGCGATTATCAATTGGTTAAAGCTTAAAATTTAAATTTCAATGCTTAATAATCAAAACTGATTTAAAAAGATCAGCGATATCAAATATCGATATTTGATATCGCTGCAATCATAAATAAAAAAACAAAAGCAAATTATGAAGCAAAACACAATATTATTAGCAAGCTTGATTGTTCTGGCGGCGGCGCTTGCCGGTGCCGGAGTTTGGATATACCAAACTCAAATCGCGCCAAAATCTAGGTCAATAATTCAACCAGGGCTGTTGGTTGAAAAACAAAATCAAATTGAGGATGAAACCGCGAGCTGGCAAATTTATCGCAATGAAGAGTTTGGTTATGAAATGCAATATCCGAACAATTGGCGGAAAGATATAAATCCGCTTTATTGGAATACCGAAAGGCACGGTATGATATTTTGCCCGCCCGAATCATTTCCCGAAAATAATAATACTTTACTTGGTGGAACGGGCGATGATACTAATAAGGGATGCGGAAGCAAAAGAAGAGTTTGGTCTGTGGATAACGGGAATATGATGGTTGAAGGAATTGGTGAAATTCCGCCCGAAGATTATACGAAAAATTGGCAGGGAAAGCTCAAAGATCCTCCGCTTATTTACCTTTTTAAAACTGATTGTAAAAAAAGAGCATATGATTATGCTTTGCTTGGTGAAGATGGCCAAGGGTTTTGCTGGATGATGAGGAACAGCGGCGCGCCAAAAGAAATTTTCGACAGAATGGTTTCCACATTCAAATTTATTGAACCGCAGGTGAGCGATAATAAAAGCGATTTTACCGGCCAGTATTCATTTCATGATCCGAAGAATGGCGCCAGTAGCACAATACTAGTGGAACAATTATCGGAAAAAGAAATCAATTTCGCGCTTTCGGTTAATATGGGCGCGCCAGGTTATAACTCGGGGACGATTTATAAAACGAAATTATTTTTAAATGATAATGCCGCGATTTATGAAAATAATGAATATGGCGATTGTAAATTCAGAATAATATTCAACGACGAAAAAGCAATAATTGAATATATAAGCGAATTGCCGAACAGCGGTTTTAACTGCGGTTTTGGGCACGGGGTTTATGTTAATGGAAGTTATCCGAAAACAGATGGCAATATTCCCGATTTTGAAAAAATCGGTCCGCGCATTAATTAAAATTATGAAGAAGTAATAGTGTTTTTACCCTTGATGGGGGGTTATCATTGGTAATTATTTACCCTTTGTGGTGGTTTAAAAATATGCGGTTGGCAATGGCATATTTTAATGCAAAATGTGTCAATACTAATGTGGAAATTGGAGAATGCAAGTTTTAGCATATTGTGTGGCAAGTGCTATGAGTGTGCGGGTTTAAAGTTATGAATTTGTGTTTGAATAAAGTTTAAATTTTAATATTAAAGTTTAAAATAAAATTATGGGCAACAGAAGGAAGAAAAATAATGGTTTTAATTGGGTGATTGCGGGTTTGGCGGTCGGGGTTTTTGCGTGGATTGCGGCGGATTTTTATTTTAATGTTTATCGGCATCCGCAAAACGAGGTTGAAATTGTTGAAGTTGCCGATGACCATAAAGGCGAATTCGCGCCGCCGGTTGATCCGATTGCCGCCGATGATATTTTGACGTCCGAAGACGGTTTTGTTTTGGCGGTTTATCGCGACGATCGCTATGGCGTTGAATTTAAATATCCCACGGTCGCGGACGACGCGCGCTGTCCGGCGCCTCAAAAAAGCGATGATGGGTTTTGGCTGGGGGAGCTGTATTTCTTTGCCGCTGATGCCGGCGAGAAAATGGAAGATTTTATGGCGCGGCAATTGCAAGGAATGGAAGTCCAAAGGCGCGATAATATCATGGTCGCGGGCGCGATGGCGGCAAAAGTTGACTATCAAACCGCGGGGATGGGGCGTTATGGCAGTTCGGTATTTATCGAGAATAATGGAAAATTATTTGAATTCGGTTTGTTGGCCGGCGAAGGGGCGGAAAAATGCGGCGATGCCGATGACTATGACGATCGACTCTATCAATCGGTTATCGCGACGCTAAAATTCACCGATTAAGAAGCAAATCGGCTTGATTTGCGTTTGATTCTTTTGTTTGATAAAATGAAAAAAGAGCCAATCATTGAGATTAACAATTTAACTCGCCGAAAAATCAACGCGCCGCTGATTAAAAAGGCGGCGGCATTCGTAATGGAGGGAGAGAAAAAATCGCGCGGCGAATTGTCGCTGGTTTTTGTCGGGCAAAATCGGATCAGAGCGTTGAATAAAAAATATCGCAACGTGGATCGCGCCACCGATGTCCTATCATTCGCGCTTGGCGGTAAATTTAGCGATAACGATGACGAAATATTGCTGGGAGAGGTGGTGATTTGCCCGCAAATTATCGCCAAAGACGCCAAACAGGCAGATTGCAGTTTTGATTATCAAGCGGTTTGGACGGTGGTGCACGGCGTTTTGCATTTGTCGGGCTATGATCATGAGGAAGGAGGAGAGCGAGAGAGAGAAATGAGGCAAAGGGAAAAATATTATCTTTCCAAATTAAAAATTAAAAAATCAAAATGAAAAATGACAATGTAAAATTTAAAGTTAAAAATGCAACTTATTTTTTATTTTTTAACTGTCATTTTGATTTTTGATATTTACATTTTACACTTTTAGATTTCATGGCAAAATCATCATTGGTGGCCGGTTTGGATATCGGCACTGGCGCGATTAAGATCGCGATCGCGCAAAAAAAATCCGGCCAAGAAGATTTGGATATTGTCCATGTCGGACAACAGCCGTCGCGGGGAGTGCGCCGCGGCGTGGTGACCGATTATGAAATTGTCGCCAAGCAAATCGGCGAAGCGGTTAAATCGGCGGAGTTGGCGACGGGGCACGAAGTCCAAGAAGTTTATGTGAGCGTTAACGGCAGCCATATTTTTTGCACGCCGTCAAAAGGGTTGGTGTCGGTTTCCCGCGCCGACGGCAATATTTCTGCCGAGGATGTTGATCGCGTTTTGCAGGCGGCCAAAACCATTTCATTGTCGTCAAACAAAGAAATTATTGACATCTATCCGCGCGAATTCGCGGTTGACGGCGAAGCGGGCGTTAAGGACGCGGTGGGAATGAAGGGGGTGAGATTGGAAGCTGAAGTTTTGATTATGGCCGGATTTACGCCCTATTTGAAAAATTCCGATCAAGCGGTGTTAAAAAGCGGTCTTGAAGTCGCCAATCGCGCGCCGGCGGTGATCGCTTCGGCGGCGGCGGCAATGTCGGGGCAAGAAAAAGAGCTGGGAGCGGCGATTTTGGATATCGGCGCGGGGACGGCGGGGCTGGCGGTTTATGAAGAGGGTGACCTGCTCCACGCGGCAGTGTTGCCAATCGGTTCGGCCAACATCACTCACGATATCGCCATCGGGATGAAAGTGGATGTTGATGCCGCCGAGAGATTGAAAATTGAAAAAGGGATTTGCGTTTTTAAAGGCGCGGACAAAAAAATCAAGCTTGTCGCCGAGGGCGATAAAACCGGCGGCATGGTGTTGTCGCAAAAAACGCTTTCAAGAATAATTCAAGAGAGGGTTGCCGAAATCTTTGATCTTGCCAACAAAGAATTGAAAAAAATCGGCCGCGATAAAAAGTTGCCCGCGGGGATCACGCTTGTGGGCGGCGGCGTCAAGCTGGCGGGAATTGAAGAATTGGCGAAAAAATCATTCCAGCTCACTTGCTCAATCGGCGCGCCGCGAAATTTTTCCAACATTGACCGTGATCCGGCGTTGGCGGCGGTTTGCGGTTTGGCGCTGGCGGGATGGAAGGAGCGCGAGGATGAGGTCTCCGGTTCGCCGCGATTTTCCGTCGGCGGCTTGGGAAAAATCAAGAAATTTTTCAAAATCTTCATCCCATAATTATATTCAGCGAATCATAAAACAAACGGAAGGCCGTGATAAAATTTTAAAATTGAAAAATCAAAATGAAAAATTTTGGAGTTGAAATTTCGCGTTGCGAAATTTCAACAATATATTTTCCTTAATTTTAAATTTTGATTTTTGCATTTTGAATTTCCGAAGGATATGTTTAATCCAATCAATATCAAGGTTGTCGGAGTGGGAGGTTCGGGATGTAATGCCATCGGCCGGATGGAAAAAGATCGCATTCGCGGCGTGGAGTTAATCGCGCTGAATTCCGACTATCAAGATCTCAAAAAAGTCAAGGCCGATGTCAGGATTCAAATCGGCAGAAAACTCACGCAAGGATTGGGCACGGGAATGAATCCGGAAATGGGGCGCAAAGCCGCCGAGGAACAGCGTGATGAGATACAGAAAGCGATCAGCGGCGCGGGAATGGTGTTTGTCGCTTGCGGTATGGGCGGCGGCACCGGTTCGGGAGCCGCGCCGGTCGTGGCTGAGATTGCCAAGAATTCCGGCGCGTTAACGGTGGCGGTGGTGACGCGTCCATTCACTTTTGAAGGGGCCTTTCGCCAGCGCGTTGCGCAGGAAAGTTTGGATTTAATCAAAGGCAAAGTGGATTCGCTGATTTCCATTTCCAACGACAAACTGCTGGCCGCGCTCAATCCCGACACCACGCTCACCAATGCTTTTTGGATGTGCGATGAAGTGTTGCGCCAGGCGGTGCAAAGCATTTCTGATTTGGTGTTGTCGCCGGGCATTATCAATGTTGATTTTGCTGATGTGCGCTCCATTTTAAAGGATTCCGGGCGGGCGATTTTTGGCATTGGCCGGGCGCGGGGAGAAAAACGCGCCGAAACCGCCGCGCGCGCGGCGATGGAATCGCCCCTGTTTGATGCGCCGGCAAAAGGCGCCAAGGGAATACTTTTTAATGTTTCCGGCGGATTGGACATCAGTTTGTCCGAAGTGGAAGAAGCGGCCAAGATTATCACTTCTGAAATCAATTCGCGGGCGCGCGTGATTTTTGGCGCGGTGCACGATCAAACCTTGCCCAAGGGCGAAATCAAGATCACGGTGGTGGCGACGGGCTTCTAAAATCAAATCCTAAATTTTAAATTCTAAATTCTAAATAAATTCAAAATTCAAAATTTAAAAATTAAAACGAAAAAACATCTTTTAAATTTGGATTTTAGATTTGTTTAGGGTTTAGAAATTAGGATTTGTAATTTTTTGAAAGGGGATTTGACGGATTTTTTGGGCGGGTTAAAATGAATTATTGTCTTTCTCAATATCTCTGATTGCCGGTTTATAAAAGGGGTCTGTTGCCGAATTGGCTTTGAAGCGAAATTTTCAGATTTCGCGCGAGCCAAATGAGAAAAGAGGAGGCATACTTGGCTTAAAGTATGCCGACGATTGACGAATTTGGCGCAGCCGAAAGATGGAAATTGCAGCCAAAGCCAATTCGGCAACAGACCCAAAAGAATATGAGCCGATTTTAAAATCGTTTCAATTTGCCGATAAACGCGGAAAAATATAAAAGTCATGAAAAACAAAACCACGGAAAACAAAATTACCAAAGTGCAGAAAAGAGACGGCCGGATTGTTGATTTTGATTTTGATCGGATTGTCAACGCGATTTTCAAGGCGGTGACCGCCACCGGGCATGGCGATGAAATCAAGGCCAAAAAGATTGCCGATGAAGCGCTAAAAATTTTCAAACGCCGCTTTAAAAACAACGGCATTCCCGGCGTGGAGCAAGTTCAAGACATCATTGAAGAGGTTTTGATTATGGAGGGGCTGGTGGATACCGCCAAGGCCTATATTCTTTATCGGGAACAACGGCGGCGCATCCGCGAAGCGGCGGTGGCCAGCGACGAAGCGATGGACCGGGTGGACCAATATCTGGAAAAAATGGATTGGGAGGTGCAAGAAAACGCCAATATGGCGTTTTCATTGCAGGGGCTTAATCATTACGCGGTGTCCTATATCGTGAAAAAATATTGGTTAAACAAAATTTATCCCAAGGAGATTCGCGACGCCAATGAATCGGGCGATTTTCATTTGCATAATTTGGACACTTTGGCGCCCTATTGTTCGGGTTGGGACTTGTATGATTTTTTGCGGCAGGGATTTGGCGGCACGCCCGGCAAACTGGAATCAAAGGCGCCCAAGCATTTTCGCACGGTGCTGGGGCAGACGGTAAATTTCATCTATACTCTCGCCGGCGAAGTGGCCGGGGCGGTTTCATTTTCCAATTTTGACACTTTGGTGGCGCCGTTTATCCGCTATGACGGATTGAGCTATCCGCAGGTTAAACAGGCAATGCAGGAATTTTTGTTTAATATGGCCACGCCCACGCGGGTTGGTTTTCAGTGCTTGTCGCAAGACACGCAAATTTTGACCGTCGACGGCTGGAAATCTCATGATGAAGTTAAAAAAGGCGATGAAATTAAAACCTTCAATGTAAAAACCCGCGCGCTGGAGAACAAAAAAGTTCGATCGATTTTCACGCGCGATTACAAGGGAAAAATGTATCGCTTGCGAAATCGCATTCAAGATCAGTTGATATCGCCCAATCATCGCGTTTTGCGCAAGAACTTCAACCGCGAAAATTATGTGTTGGAGCCCGTGGAAGAAGTTTTGAAATTAAAATCGCAAATTATTGTTCCCGTTGCCGGAAAAAATAATAATCCCGACGCGGATATCAGCGATGAACAAATAAAGCTGATGGCATGGATTATCAGCGAGGGCAGCGTGGAAAGACCCGGGAAACATCGATGTTGTTATCGGGTGAGCATTTATCAATCAAAAGTCAAAAACCGGGAAAATTATGATGAAATCACCGGACTTTTGCGCCATTTTGATTTGGAATATGCCAATCATCCGGCGGCTTCTCTCGGAGACGAGGTGCAACAACTCAGGGTGAATGCCGAAAATTCACGAAAAATCCATCAATGGTTTGGCGCTCGCGAAAATATCCATTTCATTCCGCCATGCTTGCTGGATATGAGCGAACGTCAGTCGCGCTTGTTTTTGGAAACATATATTAAGGGCGACGGAAAAGAGGGATGCAAAATCGCCACCGCCGACGCGGGCATAGTTGATGATCTTGAACATATCGCGGTGAATGCCGGCTACGGATTCACGGTACGTGTGCAAAAACCGAACAAAAACGGCGTGGGCAAAAAAAACATTTATATTTTGCGGTTGATCAGTCATCCGGAAACATACATTGCCAAAATAGAGAAGGTGGATTATGAGGGTGTTATTTGGTGTCCAAACACCGAAAATGAAACTCTCATCGCGCGCCGCAACGGAAAAGTGTTTATCACCGGCAATTGTCCTTTTTCCAATATCACTTTGGACTTAACACCCGCGCCCTCATTTGCCAAACAGCCGGTGATCATCGGCGGCAAGCCGCAGGACAAAACCTATGGCGAGTTTCAGGAAGAGATGAATATGTTCAACCGCGCGTTTTATGAAGTGATGCTGGAGGGCGATGCCAATCAGCGGGTGTTCACCTTTCCGATTCCCACGGTGAGTATTACCAAAAATTTTAACTGGGATAATCCGGCGCTGGAACCAATGTGGGAGGCGACCGCCAAATACGGCGTTAATTATTTCACCAACTATGTCAATTCCGATATGAATCCCGAGGATGTGCGGTCAATGTGCTGCCGCTTGCGGCTTGATTTGACTGAACTGCACAACCGCGGCGGGGGCGGATTGTTTGGCGCCGGCGCGCTCACGGGTTCCATCGGCGTGGTGACCATCAATATGCCGCGGCTGGGCTATTTGTCAAAAACCAAGAAAGAATTTTTCCGGCGGCTGGAAAAATTGATGGATTTGGCGAAGGAAAGTTTGGAATTGAAACGCAAGGTGATTGAAGATTATGTTGAGAAAGGACTCTATCCTTATTCACGCCATTATTTGGCGGGAATTAAAAAATCCCGCGGACAATATTATGGCAATCACTTTTCCACCATCGGATTGGCGGGAATGAACGAAATGCTGGTTAATTTTTTGGGCGAAAATATCGCTTCCAAAAAGGGCAGAGCGTTCGCGCTGGAAGTGATGGATTTTATGCGCAAAAGATTGTTGGAATATCAAGATGAAACCGGCAATGTTTATAATCTGGAAGCGACTCCCGGCGAAGCCACTTGCTATCGTTTGTGTTTGAAAGACAAGGCGAAATATCCCGACATCGCCGCGGCGGGAAGCAAGAAAAGTCCCTATTACACCAATTCCTCGCAGTTGCCGGTGAATTTTACCGATGACTTGTTTGAGGCGTTGAAGTTGCAGGACGACATTCAATGCCGTTATAACGGCGGCACGGTCCAGCACCTGTTTTTGGGCGAAAGGTTGTCCGACACGCAAAGCGTCAAGGCGCTGGTGCGCAAAGTGTTTGAAAAATTTCGCTTGCCCTATATCACCCTCACGCCGACTTTCTCCATTTGCCCCACGCACGGCTACATTGCCGGCGAGCACTTCAAATGCCCCAAATGCGCCATTGAACAACCCTGCGAAGTCTACACCCGCGTGGTGGGCTATTTGCGCCCGGTGAAACAATTCAATGTGGGCAAACAGCAAGAATATAAAGACCGCAAAGAATACAAAGTCAAAAAGGAAACCCTG
>CAYOLX010000017.1:0-14334 GCA_964404915.1 uncultured Candidatus Saccharibacteria bacterium
GTGGGGATGAGCGGCGGCAATGCCACGCAGGAGTTGGTGTTTGTGGATGAGCCGGCCGCGTCCGGGGATATAACGAATAATAGTGCCGAGTCAAACACGGTTATTTCCGGCGAACAAATTCAACCGGAGTTATCAGGAGGCAACGCCACTCAATCGGAAGTGAACGCGTTGGGCAACCAAACCGAGCCAAAAACGGCAACAGTGGGCAGTATCACCCAATCGCAAACCGATGATTCGGGAAATCAAACTCAATCCGATCCGATCGCGTTGGGGAATCAAACCGAACCCAATATTGTTTATTTGGGAAGCCAGACTAAAACCGGCGTGATCGCCTTGGGTAACCAAACCCAGCCCGAAACCGTGTATTTGGGAAGCCAGGATGATCCGGAAATTATTTATTTGGGCAACCAAACCAAACCCGAAACGGTTTATTTGGGCGATCAAGACGATCCGGAAACCGTCCATTTGGGAAATGAAACTCAACCCGAAACGGTACAGTTAGGCAACCAAACCAAACCGGCGACAATTATTTTGGGCAATGCCACTCAGCCGGATGTGGTATACTTGGGTAACGAAACCCAGCCGGACACGGTTTATGTGGGCAACCAAACCCAGCCCGAAACCGCGTATGTAGGAAATCAAACCCAGCCGGATGCTTGCGTTGGGAGCGGATGCCAAACGGAAGATACCGGCGGTAGCGGCGTTGGCGATACCTCTTCTGGCGGAGGATCAATTGATACCGGCGGTAGCGAAACTCCTTCGGATAGCGCACAGACCGGCGGCGACGCGGGACAGGTGGTTACCAATTACGTTCATTCGCCTTCGGGCGGCGCGGTGGTTGATAAATCTTCTTCGCTGCAAACGGCGACTCTGGCAGTGCAAGCTACTGAATTGGCGGCGCCATCGGGAGCGGCGCTTTCGGCGGCTTTGGAAAATGAGTCTTTGCCGCAGACGATCATTTTACCGGCGGCAAGCGCGGAATTATCGGCAACATTGAAAGCAATGGCGATTGATTTGCGGTTAAAAACCGCCGATGCTCAATCGGTATTGTTCTATATCCGCCGCGGCGCTACCGGAGTGCCGCTTTATCTGGGCGCGGGGCGGCAAATTTCCGCCGGCGTTTGGGAATTTTCGGTTGATTTGAATACCAGCCCTCTGCCGAACGGCAATTATTATATTTTCGCGGAAATTAACCGCGGCGACGCCAATACTTATCGCGCCACCGATGTTTACGTTGCCATTAATATTGTCGCGCCGGTCAATGAAGAACAGAGGACCGTGGCCGAAGAAGAAATCAAGACCAATATCGCGGCGATTGAAAAAAATGAAGAAATGATATATGCCGAGGTGCGCCAGACCGCCGCAACACCCGGACTTGACCGCCCCGAAACCAAAGAACAGCTCGAAAAGCTCGGGCAGATAATCAGAGTTTATTTCCGCCTGCAAAATTTACTTGAAGAAAAAAATATTGTTCTTGAGCAAGCAATGGCGCAGATTGACCGTATTAATCGTGAAATCGCGCTTTTGCCGATTGATGTCATTAGCTTGATTTTTAATGATAAAATTCGCGCGCGACAGTATTTTGCCCAAATTCAAGCAACCTCAATAGAGGAAATCAACGCTATTAGTGCCGGTATCGCAAAAAGTTCGCGGGAAATCAACGAAATAACCGATAAAATTTTGAGTTTATCGGTTGCGGAAAGTGATAAAAAATCGGCGCGCGAGAAGATTGATGCGATGAAAGAAAATATCATTTTGCGTGAAAAAGCAATTATTGAAAGCCGAAAAATTTTATTGCGGGATACTGATGGCGACGGCTTGTCGGATGTGTTGGAGGTCGAGATGGGGACGGATCCATTTAATCCCGATACCGACGGCGATGGATTGTTGGATGGCGATGAAATTATGAATGGCCGCGACCCTTTGGTTCCCGATGAATTCATTATTGATCCGCAAATTGATCCGGCCGCCGTGCCGCCGGAAAAATCCGATATTTATAAAGTGGAAAAGGTGAAATCCGTCCATGTTCAAGACGGATCAACCCTGATTGAAATTTCCGGCCGCGGTCTGCCGCTTTCCTATGTTAAGCTTTTCGTTTATTCCCAGCCGGTGGTCGTGACGGTTAAAACCGATGAATACGGGCGATGGGTCTATTCCTTGGATAAGCCATTGGCGGACGGACAGCACACTGTTTATGCGACGCTGATTAACAGCCAAGGACGAATTGCCGCGCGTTCCGAGGTTTATGTTTTTAAAAAAACCGGCGATCAGGTGGAAAAAATTATTGCCGGGCAAGAAGCCTCAATGGCATCGGCAACAGGAAGAATAATAGAAGATTTTAAATTTGTTATTATTTTGGCGGTAATAATGGCGGTGGCGATTGCGATTTTTGCTGTTGGTTATTTTGCCAATCGCGGGATAAAAAAATTTTGACGCGGCAAACAGATGAAGAGATATATTAAAAGCGCTTTTGTTTTTGTCCGTGAAAATCCGGCGATTTTGTTTTCTTTGGCATTGATGGTGGTGATCCCGCTGGCGCTTTATTTTTATATCTCCTTGACGATCAAATCCTTTGAAGCGGCGGCGATGAACGAAATCAAGGCGCATGATTTTACCGTCAGCGATACGCTTTTGGCGTTGGCGGCGCGGGACTCTTTTGAGGAGCATGCTTTGAATATAGAGGCGACTCAGAAGGCGATTGATCAAATTGTTGCCAATGATACAAAGTTAAAAAATATTCGCGTGATCGTTCGGGATGGAAGAGAATATAAGGCGGTCGCCGCGCAAGATCGCGGCCAGATAGGAATTCCCATTGACGTTACTCCATCATTAAACGGCGAATCGCTGATTGCTTACAGCTGGGTGGGCGCCAGTGATGATGTATCGTCGGAAATTGAAATTGCCGGAGAAAAGTTAAGACGGGTGGTTAAGATATTTACCGATGATCGCGGCGAAGTGTACGCTCTGGCAACGGCGGATTTTTCCACTGATCGGACATTGAAGATGATTGTTGACGGTATTTATCGCGGCTATTTAGTAATGATCGTTCTCATATTTTTGAGTTTATTTTTGATCATTCAGCATACCCGGCTATTCTCTTATGTTGCTTTGTCCAGAGATTTGCAGCAAAAAAATATCGCCAAAGACAATTTCATCCGTATGGCGACCCACGAATTGCGCGCGCCGGTGACGGTGCTCACCGGCTACACGGATTTATTAAAAGAAGATTTGGCCGGCGTGGTCAATGAAGATCAGCAAAAATATATTGACCGCTTATCATTGTCGGTCAAAAATCTAAGCGACTTGATGGCCGATATTTTGGAAGTGTCGCATTTGGAGCAGGGGCGCACCGATTTTGCTCCCGAAACTATCGCGCCCGATGCCGTCATTCAGCAAATTGTTGAAGGATTATTACCCAAAGCCGAAGAAAAAGGATTGAAGCTTTCTTTTGCCGCGCCGCCGGATTTTTCGCATAAAATCAGCGTCAATCAAGTTTGCTTCAAGCGCATTATCACCAATTTGGTGGAAAATTCCATCAAATACACGCCCGCGGGAAAAGTGGCGGTGTCGGTGGCGGCGCAAACCGCCAAGAAGCGGTGCGTCATCACTATTCAAGACACTGGTTTTGGAATTTCCGCCGAAGGCCAGGCGCATTTGTTTGAACAATTCTATCGCGTCAAAACCCAAGAGAATTCCGGCATTCCCGGCACGGGGCTGGGGCTATGGATGTCGCGCGAAATGGCGCGCAAAATGGGCGGCGACATTATGTTGGAAAGTATTGAAAGAATGGGATCCCGCTTCTTCGTCTTCTTCCCATTATCCAACAAGACATAAAAATTTTTAATTTTAAAACAATTTACTTTGAATTACGAAACTCTTATTCGGCAAGTGTCTTCGCGGAGCACGGAAATTTTATTGCTATAAAATTTCCTAGTATTTTGTGCCGGTCGCGCAAAATAATGCTCCGCGAAAACACTCGCCTCAACGAGTTTCGTAATTCAAAGAATTTAGGAATTTGAAAATTTTTAAAAATTAAAACATTAAAAATTTCAAATTTCAAATTGAAAATTACTTTAACCAAAAATTGGCGTAAATGCCAATTTTTGGTTAAAATGGACTCATATGCGAACCGGAATTGCCACCGTGCCGTTGGATTGGGGGCGCTGCCCTCGCTGGCTGTTTGAAAGAATGACGCGCCTCGGGCGGGGAATTTGCATTGCCATCGTGGAAGAGTTTGGTCCCGAGGAATTGTTGCGGCGGCTTTCCAATCCGGCATGGTTTCAATCGCTGGGATCGGTGATGGGCTTTGATTGGAACTCATCGGGGTTGACGGTCATGACGATGGGAGCGATAAAAGAGGCGGTGCGGGGAATGGAAACCGATTTGGGTTTTTATGTTTGCGGCGGCAAGCGCGTGTCGCGCAAAACTCCTGAAGAAGCGATCGGTTGGGGGCAAAAGCTGGGCTGGGAAGAAGAAAAAATCGGCAAATTGGTCTATGCCAGCAAAATGGCGGCCAAAGTGGATTCGGCGCTGGTGCAAGACGGATTTTCCATTTACGCGCACAATCTTTTGTTCACGGCTTCCGGCCGATGGGCGGTGATACAGCAAGGAATGAACACCAACTTGCAAAAGGCGCGCCGCTATCATTGGTTATCGGAGGGTGTCAATGATTTTTGCGAAAATCCGCATTCGGGCATTGCCAGCGACGCGCGTTTAAAACCTTTGAATCTCACGGCAAAAGAGAGTCAAGAAAACAAGACCATTGCCGCGGATTTGGCAAAGCTTGAACCCGATGCCTTTTTAAAGGACTTTCAAAAATTAGCGGGCGCGGATATCAAACAAATGCCAAAAGTTGCCAGCTCCGGCGGATCAAGTTTGGGGATGACGCGCGGACTCAAGCACCAAGAACGGCAGGGAAGATTGCCGGGTTTTGTTGATATGGAATTAAACAATGTGGAATTTCATTGGCATCCGGTGGCAAAAGAAAAATTTGATTTAAAGCGGCTCAAAAAAACGATCGCCAAAGCCCATTATGCCGCACCGGAAGATTTTTCGCAGTTATTAGGCGCCGAGGGAGTCGGCCCCAAAACCATCCGCGCGCTGTCGCTGGTGGCCGAAATTGTCTATGGTGCCAAGCCTTCCTATGAAGATCCGGCGCGATATACTTTCGCGGTGGGCGGCAAGGACGGCACGCCGTTTCCGGTGGATCGCGCCACCTATGACAAAACGCTGGCGGCAATCGAACGCGGCATTATCGCCAGCAAATCCGGCGCCAAAGAAATTGATTCGGCGCGCCGCCGTCTGGAAACCATCACCTACCCGTTTTGAATTTGTTTTTTGCGCCCGGGGTCTAACCCCCGCGCTTGTCCCGAGGTAATCTGAGGGATACTCGCGGGCGGTTAGACCCCAACAATAGTATTTTATGAAAAACTATTCTTCAAGCCGGGCTCAAAAAGGAAAAACCGCCTATCGCACGCCCAGCCGGTTTATTTATCAAAAATATTTGTCCTCGCAAACCGCAAAAAACCGAAAATTTAAACAAAGCAATAAAAATTATGGAACCCGAAGAGTTTGAAAAAATAGTGGCCGCGGCGGTGGAAGAATTGCCGCCAAAGATCAAAAACGCGATGCGCAACGTCGCCATCGTGATTGAACCGGCGCAACACCCGCGCTATTTGGGGTTATATGAAGGCATTCCGCAAAATCAATGGGGGAAAAATGATTCCATTCGCCTGCCCGACAAGATCACGATTTTTAAGGGTTCAATTGAAAAAGAAGCTCAAACTCCCGGGGAAATAAAAGAGCTGGCAAAAATCGTGATTTGGCATGAAATCGCGCATCACTTCGGCTTTGACGAATCCCGCGCGCGCTCTTTTGAGCGCCGCTGGCGCGCCCGCAAACCTTGACAAAATCCAAAAAATCTGTATTGTAAAATCAGGTGATTTGGTTGATATTATTTTCATCTTCAAACGAGCGTCAAGATTTAAGACGCTACGGACAGGAGGAATTTTTCACAGAGCACGATAAGTTTCGTCGCTTTCTCTGCAGGGCAGAGAAGAGATGTCGCAAAAACAAACTGAAGAGGCGACGTCGGCGGCGGGGCAATCGGGCGCGGAGACATTAATTGGCTTCGCGCAATTTTTTATCATATAGGTATCCTTTAATTTGTAGCCGTTTTTACGCCAGTAGGCGCGCGCGCCCACGCCGGATATCGCGGCGATTTTTTTTACGCCAAATTCGGCGCGCGCGATTTTTTCGGCCTCTTGTATCAATTTTTTTCCCAATCCGGTGTGTTGCGCCGAAATTGATTTTTGCCCGATGCCGGTTTGCAAGCCATAGGTGTGTATTTCCCGTATGATCGCCGCATCTTGCAGGGGCAATTTGCATTTTGTATTTCGTAGGGGCGAATGATTATTCGCCCGCATTTTGGATTTTTCGTTGGATATCCTCAACCGCAACAATGAATATAATTTTGTTTTTTCTTTATTCTCAAAAGTTAGAAATATTTCCGTGCCGCCGGATGCCGGATAATCCCGCCGCGTCAAGATTATTTTTTCTTTTGGGTCATAGCCGCTCTTGATTTCGCGACAGCGGATGCATTGGCATTGCCAGCCCTCGCGCGCCATATCGTTGGCGATAATCTGGCGTAAATTGGAAATTCCTTTGGCGCCCGAAACGATGCGCGGCGAAGGAATGTCGCGGATGATTCTTTCAATGCGAATCCACGGCGGCGTGATTTTTTTGATTTCCTTGACCACCTCAATCAGTTTTCTATCGGAATATGGCCGGTATTTTCCACTTTTATATAGTTCATATAGCGGCGCCTCCGGCAAAACCGCGCAGGGATAAATTTTTAACAAATCGGGACAAAAGTCGGGGTTGGAAAAAATTTCTTTTGCCATCGCCAAATCGCGGCGCGGATTTGAGCCATAAAGGTTGAGCATTATTTGATAGGAGATTTTGAATCCCGCGTTTTTCAACATTTTTGTCGCCGCAATTGTGGCATCAATTTTGTGTCCGCGGCAATTTAATTTTAAAACATCGTCGTAGACGCTTTGCACGCCCAATTCCACGCGCGTGACGCCTAATTGGCGCAAGCGAAAAATTTCTTTTTCGTTGATATAATCCGGGCGGGTTTCCACTGAAATGCCCACAACGCGGCATTTGGCGGTTTCATTTCTCTTTTGCTCGGCGGCAAGCGGCAGGGTTTTGTTTTTTGGTTTGCCAAAATCATTGGTGGCGGCAAAACATTGAGCGATGAATTTTTCTTGGTAATTTTTGGGATAGAAGCTCCATGTGCCGCCGATGACGCGCAATTCCACTTTGTCAATGTTGTGACCTTCGGCCGCCAGATTCTCCAATCTTTTTTTAACTTGAACATAGGGATTGAATTTCAGCCGTCGCGCGCGCTCTGCCGCCGGCTCGCCGGAGAGATAGCTTTTGGGAAAGCCCGGTTCGTTGGGGCAATAAAGACAATGTCCGGGGCAGGGATAGGGCTTGGTTAATACTGAAACATTAACAATCCCCGAAAGCGATCGCACCGGCCGCACCCGTAGCAATTCAAAAAGCTGACAGCGGAAAGACCCCTGTAAATTAAGGCCAACAGGGGTCTTTCCGCTGTCAGCTTTTAGTGCAACCAGCAGTGTGATATTGTCCGGAAACGGGATTTTTAGCTCTTTGGCGGTTTTGCGCTTAAACGTCTCCAATTCTTCCTTGGATTTTGGATCAGCTTGAACCAGTCTTTCGGCAATAATTTTCGCGATTGATTTTTCCATATCTTGAAATTATATGATTTTAGGATAAAGTCAAAATATAATAATAATCGTTAACTGTTGATCGTTAATCGCTAACTGAATTTTAAATGCGGATTTTTGTTAAAGATTAAGGATTAAAGATTAAAGATTTTTGCAAAAATGTTTGAGAAATTAAAGCAGATCAAAAAGTTGCAGGAGATACAGGGTGCCTTGAAAAATGAAAAAATCGACAGTGAAAGAAACGGCGTGAAAATTTTTATGAACGGCAAGTTGGAAATTGAGGATGTCCAATTAAATCCCGATCTTTCCCTGCAAGAACAGGAAAAAGCGGTGAAGGATTGCGTCAATGACGCGATGAAAAAAGCGCAAACCGCGGTGGCGAAAAAGATGCAATCAATGGGAATGGGCGGGTTTGGAATGTAAAATTAGCAACGCTTATTCGGCAAGTATTTTTTGCGACGCGCATAATTTTCTGCTGAAAATTTGCTTTCGCGCGGCCGTCGCCTGTGCGGCATCGCAAAAAATGCTTGCCTCAACGCGGTTTGCAATTTTATTTTTTATGAAGATAGAAAAAATTGCGGTGGGAACGCTGCAAGCGAATTGTTATTTATTGGTTGACGGAGAGGAGGCGGCGGTGATTGATCCGGGGGATGAACCGCAAAAAATTATTGACGCCATTGAAAAAAGCGGCGCCAAAGTGAAACTTGTCGCTAACACTCATTGCCATTTTGACCATATCGGCGCCAATGCCGCGGTTGCCGAAAAATTCGGTGCGGCGGTCTTGGCAGATTTTAATGAGGAGAATATTTTAGCGGTCGGCAAATCAAAATTAAAAATTGTTAAAACCCCCGGGCATACGCCCGACAGCATCTGTTTTTTCGGCGATGATTTTGTGATTTCGGGCGATACTCTTTTTGAAGATGGCATCGGCAGAACCGATTTGTCGGGCGGAAGTGATGAGCAAATGGTCTCTTCGCTGAAAAAACTTGATGTGTTGATTGGTGATGGCATGATGGTATATCCCGGCCACGGTGATCCATTTAAATACAAAAAAGGCGCCGCGTTGCGCCATTTGAGTTATCTGAATTTTTAATTTTTGAAGTTTAATATTTGGATTTATTTAGTCCGCCAATCGGCGGATTAGAAATTAGAATTTAGGATTTATGCTGGTTAAGGTGCATGTTTATCCGGGCTCAAAAGAAGAAGAGGTGTCGCGCGTCGGGCAAGACGCGTTAAGGGTGAGAGTTTGCCAAAAACCCGAAAATAATGCCGCCAACGCGCGAGTTAAGGAGTTGCTGGCGCTTTATTTTGCCGTTCCGGTCGGGAAAGTGCGCTTGATTAAGGGCGGTCATGAGCCCCGCAAAATCTTTGAAATTAAAGAATAAGCCGCTGAAATTAATTGAAACTGATGGAAATTAATTGAAATTAATTGAAATTGTCCGGAATTGCTCAAAGAATTTCTATTAATTTCACGAAGACGGCAAGGTAATTTCAATAAGTTTCGGAATTTTTTATGGACGATATTTTATTGGTTGATCAAGATAATAATCCCATTGGAAGCGGAGAAAAAATGGATGTGCATCGGCGCGGAATATTGCACCGCTGTTTTTCGATTTTAATTTACAATTCAAAAAAGGAGATGTTGTTGCAGAAACGCGCCGCGTCAAAATATCATTGTCCCGGTTTCTGGAGCAACGCCTGCTGCTCCCATCCGCGCCCGGGCGATCATTTACTGGCCGCCGCCCGCCGCCGCTTGAAAGAGGAAATGGGTATTGACATTCCGCTCAAAGAAGCGGGAGTGGAGTTTATCTATCGGGCAAGAGTCGGCGATTTGATTGAATATGAATATGATCATTTGCTCTATGGTTTTTTTGATGGTTCTCCGGTTGCTAATCCCAATGAAGCCGATGATTGGAAATGGATGTTGTTTGCCGATCTGCGGGAGGATATGAAGCAAAATCCTGGTTCATATACTCCATGGTTTCGCCTAATCGTGAGCCAAGGTGATAATGAGGTTGAGCAAATCCCGGTGGCGGGTTTGGAAAAATATGAGATCAAAAAATTGGCAAACTGTTTAAACTAAAAAGTAAAAGCGAAAAAGTAAAAACGACAATCAAAAACTAAAAATTATATCGCGAATTTTAAGTTTTTTGTTTTTAATTTTTCAATCTTAGTTTTTAATTTTTATTCGTGGATAAAAAAACCGCTGACAAGATATTGGCGCAAACACGTGAAAATTATGATGATTTTGCCGCGTCGTTTTCATTGACAAGGGATTATGTGCCCGAATCTATCGCCGGATTATTGGGAAATATCGCGAATAAAGGAGACTCAGTCTTGGATATCGGTTGCGGCAACGGGCGGATGGCTCCCTTTTTTGCCGATTATGGCGCAAATTATGTTGGCGTTGATAATTCGCAAAAGTTAATTGAAATCGCTCAAAACAAAAATCCGAACGCGAAATTTGTTGCCGGCGGCGCGTTGTCATTGCCGTTTCCCGGTGCTGAATTTGATTTGGCGTTGTCATTGGCGGTTTTGCACCACATTCCGTCAAGGGTATATCGCGTCAAATTTTTCCAAGAAGCATATCGGATATTAAAACCCGGCGGGCGGCTGGTTGTTGCCGTTTGGGATCTGCGGCCGGCGGCAATGATAAAACAAAAAAAGTGGAAACAGCTGCGAAATTTTTTTGCAACGCAAATCAAGATTATTTTGAGAGCGGAAAAATTGGATTTTGGAGATTTTTTTATTCCTTGGCAAAACAAATATTGGCGATATCATCATGTTTTTTCTTTGCGGGAGTTGGAAAAATTGGCAAAAAGCGCCGGTTTTGAAATTCAAAAATCGGGCATTTTGCTTCAAGGGAAAACGGAATGCAATCTTTACATTGTTGCCAAGAAAGCGTAAAGTGAAAAGCGCGAAGCGGAAAAAAGAGACTATTAACTGTTAACTATTGACTATCCCGCCGCCGGCGGTATCCGCGCCCGTAGTTTAACGGATAAAATTCCGGCCTCCGGAGCTGGAGACTACAGGTTCGATTCCTGTCGGGCGCACCACAATGTGAGAATCGGGAGAAAACCCGATTTTTTTGTGCGCGGCGGCTAACGCCGCCCATTCATTTTGGGCCTTTCCCGTGATTTTTTTGGCGGAAAGCGAGAGGTTCGAGCCGAAGATTTTTTTGGCGAATGATTTTTTGGCGGAAAGATCGGAATTTTTGGCGATTTGAGCCGTATTTTGCGCGTCTTTTAACCACAATCGCAGAGGTTCGAGCCAATTATTCTGGCCTTGTTCGATTTTGATGATTTTTTCCTCCAGCGTCTTTTTTGCGCTGATAAGTTCGGATTTCCTTTTGCGATAAATCTCTTTTTCAATATCCTGGTCAAGGTAAGCATCCAAAAGCCGCTGGAGCTTGGTATTTATGGATTGTAGTTCTTCCTGCGCTCCCTGAATAAGGCCAGCCGAAGATTGGGCAAGGTTTAGTTCGTCCCGGTTGGCCATCTGGTTTAGTTCTCTTGCCCAATCTTCGGGCAAGAATATTTCTTCCAGTTTTTGCGATAATTGGCGGTCAAGTTCTTCTTCTCGTATGTATGATTCGGAGCAGGGGATATTCTTTGATTTCTTGGTGCAGCGATAATAAATATAGCTGTGGATGTTGCCATTTTTCTGGTGCTTGGTTTTCTTTTCGGCGGTGATTGCCATTCCGCAGGTGGCGCAACGCAACAAGCCGCAAAACGCTTGCGGATTGTTGCGTACCTGATGGTGTTTGTGAGTTCGCTTGTTTAAAACTTCCTGCACTTTGTCAAATAATTCCTTGGGAATTATCTGCTCGTGGTTTCCTTCGTGGATTTCGCCGGAATAGCGGAACAGACCGCAATAGAATGGGTTGGAAAGAATGAATTTTACCCTTGAAAGATGAAGTGGTTTGTTACGCGATGCAATAATGCCGTTTTTGGCAAAAAAAGCGGCAATATCTTCAAGGCGTTGATCGCCTTGGGAATATAGCTCAAAAGCTTTCTTAACTATCCTTGATTGTTTACGGTCAACCGTAATCTTTTTGTTTCTGACATCGTTTAAATAACCGAGGGGAGCGATGCCCGGATATTCACCGCGCCGTACTTTTTCCCGCTGGCCGCGCTTGGTGTTTGCACTTAAATCCAAAATGTACTGGTTGGCCATCCCAAACTCAACGCTCATCATCAAAACATTATCGGTCGGATAATAGCTCCTGTCGTGGGTTTGGATATGCTGGATTTTACCGCATTGCAACATCCAACTGATTTGGCCGCCATCAATTGGATTTCGGGCCAACCTGTCCAACTTCCAGCAGATAATGCCTTGCGCCTCTCCCTTCTCTATCCGCGCCAACATATCGGAAAATATCGGACGGCCCGGAATCTTAGCCGATTGCTTTTCAATAAAAGTTTCTTTTATGTGCAATCCTTCGTGCTTGGCAAAAGCGTTAAGCTCGGAAAGTTGGCCGGCGATACTCAAGACCTGCATATCTTCGGTATCCGTGGATTTGCGGCAATAGAGGAAGTAGTCCATATATAGACATATTAGTCTATATAGAATAATATTGCAATGTTTGTTAAAATAAACGCAATATTATGGCGGATATAACGGTAAAATTCGGCAAGCGCGTTAAAGAGATTAGATTGAGGAAAAATCTATCGCAGGGCAAACTTGCGAAGATTTTAGATGTTCACCCCACATATATCAGCGGCATTGAGCGGGGATTGAGAAATCTGTCTTTGCGGAATATGGAAAAACTGGCAAAAGCCTTGGGCGTTTCCATGAACGAGTTAATCCAATAATTCTTTCCTTATAAAAAAGGTTCCGTTCAAAAATTTTCGGCAAAAAATCTTTCGCCAAAAAATCTTTTGGTATTTCGTTCTCGATCTTTTCGCTTTCCGCCAAAAAAATCACGGGAAAGGCCCAAAATGAATGGGCGGCGTTAGCCGCCGCGCACAAAAAAATCGGGTTTTCTCCCGATTCTCACATTGTGGTGAAGCTATATGATGAAGTTCGAACTTACTTTACCAAAAATTGCTGACTTTGGATAGGGGCGGGGGCTGGTTTGACCCCCGACTAAGCTTCACTTGCCCTTCCGGATTGCTATCCTTCAGGGCGGCGCTCGCAAAGGCCGCTGGCGCGGCAGCCGGCCCGGAATTGAGGCAGCCACAACGCATTTTAGCCGCAGGTGGGGGTAAAAAGAATTAAAGCATTTAAAATATAAATAAAGCCGGCGAAGCCTTGGGCTTCGCCGAAAAAAAATCAAAAAAGGCGAAAATGACAAAGTCCGGCATTTGCCATTTATCCACTATAATTATTATTAAAAATATTTTAGAATAATACTAAACAGATGAATTAAACTGCGATATGTTTTTCGCACATTATTTCAAACATTTGAAATTTATTAAGTCGGGGCGGATTCTCGCGGGAATGTCGCTGGTTTTTGTTTTATCGTTTATTTTTTTCGGCGCGGCGTTTGCCGATTGGGACGGGCAGGCTTATGCGCCGGGCGCGACTTTAAACCCGGATTGCGCTCCGGGGGTTGCCAACTGCACTGTTTCACTTGTCCTTGGCGGAGATGTAACCGGACCGGCGAGCAGCACGGTGGTGGGAAACGATTCCCATTCCCATACCGGAGCGACGATTTTTGATTTGTCTGCGGCCAATTTCGCCACCTCCGCCATTTCCCAATGGACGAATGATCTGAATTACATTACCGATGGCAATACCAATTGGAACAACGAATACGGTTTTATCACCGGCCTCGATTTTTCCCAAGTTGCCAACGGGGCCGGCGTTTATCTTGATTACCGGCCCAACAATGCGGCTTGCGCCGCCAATCAAGTTTTGAAATACGCGGACGGCACTGGTTGGGTTTGCGGAAACGACACGGACACGAATACCACTTACACCGCTTCCGGCAACGGCTTGGAACTTTCGGGGACGCAGTTTTCGCTCAAACTTGACGGTTCCACTCTTTCCGTCGGTCCGGGCGGGTTGAAGATCGCGGACAATTACGACGATAATTTTTTGACTTCCTACACCGAAACCGATCCGGTGTTCATCGCTTCGCCGTCATACGGCATTGCCAGCAGCAGCATCAGTAATTGGAATGCCGCTTACGGCTGGGGCAACCACGCCGGATTGTACGACGCGACCGGAACCGCTTCGGGTTTGCTCGGAACGCACGAATCAACATACAACCACGCCAATTTTGCCGCGGCTTACGGCTGGGGCGATTGGCATCATACCACGCTGGGCGGCTATGGGATAACCGATGCTCTCGGCCTTCACGGAACCGCCGACAGCGCGGCGGGATTGTCTGCGGCGTATATCGACTGGAACGCGACATCCGGCGGCGCGGTTATCCTTAACAAACCGACATTGGGCGCAATGGCTTCGGGGGCTTATCCGGGCGCGGGCATACCCGTATCGAACGGCAGCGCGTGGGGCACTTCCATTACCGACAATTCGGTTGACTGGAATGCCGCTTACGGCTGGGGCAACCACGCCGGATTGTACGACGCGACCGGAACCGCTTCGGGTTTGCTCGGAACGCACGAATCAA
>CAYOLX010000018.1:0-14099 GCA_964404915.1 uncultured Candidatus Saccharibacteria bacterium
TCTTTTACCATTCTCAATTATTAACTCTCCATATAACTCATTATACCCCCCCCGCTCGTTTGACGCAAAGAAATTATTCTTCGGGCGCCAAATTTTCCAAAAGAGGTGATTGCGCCTCGCCTTCGCGCAAGACTTTCTCCAAATCATCGGAAAAATTATTTTCCCCTTCCGCTGATGGCTCGACTTCCAAATCCGAACTTTGCGGCAAGACCGGCGCCGGAGATTGTTGTGAAATTGAGCCGCCGCGGCGCAAGCTATCAATCGCCTTTTGAACATTTTCCCGAGAAGCGGCATCTTCAGATGGTAAAAGCTGCCTGACAATTTCAAGTCGCGTGATCGCCTCAGTCTTATCTTGGCGTTGATCAGCGATCAGTGCCAAATAATAATGCGCGTCAATGTAGCGCGGCGTTAACTCAACCGCTTTTTCAAACGCGATTTTTGCCTTGTCTAAATCATTTTTAATCAGATAGACCTGCCCCACCTCGCCAAAGAGCAACGGATTTAACGGCTCCAACTGGATCGCTTTTTCATACATATTCAACGCCCAATCGTCAAAGCTTTTGTCAATGCCGATCAATTGGCGATAAATTTGCGCGCGAAACGCCCAATTTGAAGAATTGCCGGGATTGGCGGTTTCGGTGCTTTGCACCGCGTTTTTGATTGCTTCTTGCAAATAAGGCACCGCCGCTTCAAGCGCGGCTTGGGCGTCTTCGCCGGTTTTTCCTTCAATCTTCTGCTCGGCTTGCGCCAAATATGCTTGCGCTAATCCCGTTAAGTAGTTATCTTGCAAGCGATTGGTGGCATCCGCGGCAATTTCCAGCTTTTGAATGGCCATGGGAATATTTTTTTCGCCAAAAGCTTTCACCGCGTCCAAATAGGCGATTTCGGCATAATAGTTTTTGGCAATTTGCAAAATAAAAACCATTGACGCCGTCAACAAGGCGGCAAATATCATTGACACGGCATAATTCTTTTTTACATTATCAAGCGACAATAAAAACATCTTTTCGGAGCTAATCGCGATTGTCGCCGCCAATAAAAACCAGAAAACTGACGCCAAAACGAAATTGAACGGGTAGAAAAACGCGGCAACGGCAATCGCTAGCCATCCGGAAAAAACCGCCAGCGGCAATAATGGCTCTTCCTCTTCCCGCGTCAAAGCGCGAAAACCTTCAATCGTCCACGCCAATATTATCGCCAAAAATAACAACAATCCCAAAGCTCCCGTTGTCGCCGCCCGATTAATAACTTCCGAGGACCCGGCAAAAAAGGTCAAATTCCACCCCAATGGATCTTGGATAATTTGCTTAGGTTTGAACTTAACATAGTCATAGCCAAATGTTCCCGGACCGGAGCCGATAAAAAATTCGCGCGGAGATTGCTTTAATGTTTCCACGGCAATTGCCGCTGAAATCGTGTGCCGCAAAACAATTTCCGTGCCAATTTGATTATTTAAAAAATCTTTTGAGCTTTGCGAAATCTGTAAAACGATCGGTTTAGCAAAAATATTAAAAATAATAAATAGAACGGCGAAGAAAAACATCGCGAACGACACGTTTTTCATTGCGCGATTTCGCTCGGAAAATTGCTGATTGCTGACGGCAAAAATCACCGCCGACAACGCTCCCGCCGCCAAAATAATCCACGGCGATAAAACAAAATCATATCCCGCCGCGCCGGCTTTTGAAGGCAAATAAGCCGTGAGCGCGCTATTGAATAGAAATAATGCGCCAAATAATATCACCGCGCATATTTTCATGAGTATCGCCAATTTTTTTTGAGCGGCAAACGCCAACGGCAAAATCATCGCCAAAACCGCCGCCAAGAACATCAAAAAGCCGCCGGTTGAACCGACAGTATTGAAAACCGGATTGTCTTTGGCGTAGGGGAAAAGCGGCGTCAAATAAATGCCAAACGACTGCAAAGTGCCGTAAACCGCGGCGATGGCCGTCGAAACTCCGAAAATCGCGATTAACCAGGGCAGTTCGGCTTTTTTGAAATTATTGATAATTAAAAAATATAACAAGCCAAGACCGATCATCGCGGCGAAACTCTCCGCCACCGGAAGCGGCCAGCCCCAAATACTGCCGTAACGATACAAAGAAAATATGCTGGAAACAAAAACCGCCGCCAACAAACCCAAAATCAGAAAATTAAGCGGACTCAGATTAATCTCGAATTTTCTTTCGCTAATTCCCGACCAAAACCAAAAAACAAAGCCGGCGGACGCCAAAACCAGCAATAAGAGTTGTTTAGGAAAATCCAAAACATCAGCTGTGAACGGAAGCGTAAAAAGCGGAATTAAAAAAATCGACGCGTAAACCGCAAGCTTGGGAAAAATTTTTGACATATAATTCTTGATTATTACTTCACTATTTCATTGTAAAATAAATTGCCAAAAAACTAAAATCCATAATTAAACTTTATCTCCGGCCAATGGGAAATTATGGGAAACAATCATTGCCTGTGCCAAACCCAGCATCGCGAAAGTTGAAATCAAGTTGGAACCGCCATAACTCACTAATGGCAAGGGCAGCCCGATAATAGGCAAGAATCCGACATTAACTCCGATATGCACCGCCGCCTCCAAAAATAAAAGCATCGCCAATCCCGCCAAAAAAAACCCCGAAAAATTATCGCGCGCCAACCGCGCGCCGCGCGCCAAACGAAAAATAATCGCCGACAACAAAAAAAGCGCGGCAATGGCGGTTAAGAGTCCGAATTCCTCGTTAATCGCCGCGAAAATAAAATCCGTTTGTGGCTCAGACAAAAAGCCGTATTGCGTTTGCGGCCCCTGCCCAAATCCTTTGCCAAAAAGCCCGCCAGTGCCCACCGCGATGCGCGCCTGATTCTGGCTCCAAGAAACTCCCAGCGGATCTTGGGGCGCGAAAAAATCAGCAATCCGATCTTTTTGATAGTCCTTAAACAAAAACAACCAACCCAGCATAAAAATCGCTAAAAAGGCGGCAAAAAGAAAAAGAAGGTGCGTTTTTTTGGCTCCCGCCATAATCAGCATCCCGATCCAAAGAGGAACAATCACCAGACAGGGCCCCAAATTCGGCTGAAAAAAAATCAACGCCGCCGGTAAGGCCATATAAATGCCGGTGAGCGCCAAATGACGGATTTGATACATTGCCGCGTGCCGCCAGGCAAAATATTTCGCCAGCAGAATCAATAGCGCCGGTTTCAATAATTCAATTGGATCAAAAGTAAAAACTCCGAAATCATACCAAGTTCTCACGCCCCGGACAAAAGAGCCGAAAAAAAATAATCCTGCCAGCGCCAAAACCGCGATCGCGTAAAATACCAGCACCGCCGCCGAATTTTCTTTAAAGATCCGCCAATCAAAAAAACTCAGACCTATCATCATCGCGATGCCGACCCCCAAGAATGCCGCTTGCCGCCAAAATCCGGAAAAATCTTCAGTCCGCGACAAATTGCTGTAAATTGAAATAAGCCCGATACCGGCTAACGCCAAAGAAGCAAACACAATAAACCAGTCAAATCTTTTGAAATGGGAAATAAAAAAAGAGTGCTTTATCATTTATTATTTATTACTTGTCAATTATCAATTATTATTTATTATTTATGAGTTTCAGAAATTCCTTTTCGTTTAAAATTTTTATCCCCAATTTTTGCGCTTTTGCCAATTTAGAGCCATAATTGGCGCCGGCGACCAGATAATCCGTATTTTTTGACACCGACTCAACGACATTGCCGCCCATTTCACGCACGCGATCTTTGGCTTCTTGGCGGCTCATTGATTCCAATGTGCCGGTAATAACGAATAATTTTCCCTCAAGCCCGCCCCGTGTTTTTTGATGCGGCAGAATTTCTATTCCCGCGCCAAATAATTTTTTGATTATTTCAATATTTTTCTGATCATCAAACCAATCGCGAATCGCCTGCCCCGCCACCGGCCCGATATCGTTAATCGCCTGCAGCTCCGATAAAGAAGCGTTTTTGATTTTTTTAAAATCACCGAAATAATCCGCCAGCGCCCGAGCGGTTTGCTCGCCCACATTGCGAATTCCCAAAGAATAAACAAAGCACGGCAAAGAAATTTCTTTTTTAGCTTTTATGGCGTCAATTAAATTTCTCGCGGATTTTTCGGCAAATCTTTCCAATAAAATCAAATCTCCCTCTTCCAACGAAAAAATATCGGCCGGATCGCGCACCAATCCTTGCTCAATCAATTGTTCAATGATTTTTGGACCCAAGCCATCAATATCAAACGCCGCGCGGGAAACAAAATGCTCCAGTGATCTTTTTTGCACCGCGAAACATCGGTTGTTGACGCATCGCCAAACCGCCTCACCGCTTTTGCGGAACACCCTGCCGCCGCACATCGGGCAAACTTTGGGCATTGCAAACGATTTTTCGTTGCCCGCGCGCATTTGCGGCAAAACTTTTATGACATTGGGAATTACATCTCCGGCGCGGCCGACAATCGCCGTGTCGCCGATTTTCAAACCCAGGCGGCGAATTTCATCTTCATTGTGCAAAGTCGCGCGGGAAATCGTCACTCCGGCAATTTGCACCGGCGCCAATACCGCCACCGGCGTAAGCGCGCCGGTGCGCCCGACTTGGACAATAATATCCTCCACTACCGTGGCGGCCTGTTTTAAAGGAAATTTATAGGCAATCGCGCCGCGCGGCGCCTTTCCGGCAACTCCTAATTTCTGAAACAAGCGATTATCATTGACTGTCACCACAATGCCGTCAACCTCATAAGGAAGTTTGCCGCGATTTTTTTGCCAATAATCATAGAATTCAAACACCGCGTCCAAATCGGCGCAATAACGGCTGAACTTGTTGTTGGTTTTAAAGCCGGCAATCGCCAAAAATTTATGCTCTTCTTCGTGGGTTATTTGCCCCAAGCCGGTCATTAATTTATAGCAATCAAAATCCAATTTCCGCGAAGCCGCGATTTTAGGGTCAAGCTGGCGGATTGATCCGGCGGCCAAATTTCTGGGATTGGCAAACCTTGGCAATCCGCTTTTTTCTTGCTCTTGATTGATAATCTCAAAATTTTGCCTTGAAATCACCACTTCGCCGCGCGCCTCAATCTTTTTTGCCCATTCTCCTTGAAGCGGCGGTGCCATATGCGCCAATCCCGTCGCGCGCAAATCGGCAATAATATCATTTTGATCGCGCAAGCGCAGAGGAATCGCGTCAATAGTTTTGAGGTTATTGGTAACATTCTCTCCGATTCGTCCGTCGCCGCGCGTCGCGCCAACCGCCAAAATTCCGCCTTCATAAACCAACTCCACCGCCAGTCCGTCAAGTTTCGGCTCGCAATAATAATCAACGCGCGCGAATTCGGAATCGTCCAGCAAGCGCTTCATTCGGTGGCGCCAGTCAGCCATATCCCGGCGCGAAAACGCGTCGCAAAGCGACAGCATCGGCGATGAATGGCGATATTTTTCAAAATTTCGCAACGGCTTGCCTTCCACTCTTTGACTGGGAGAATCCGGCATTATCAAATCCGGATATTGATTTTCCAAATCAAAAAGCTCCTTTTTCAAGGAATCCAGCGCCTCGCCCGAAATCTCTTGGCGATCAAGCGCGTGATACAGATAACGATGATGGTTAATCGTCGCCGCCAGCTTGGCAATCCTTTCTTTTGCCGTTTTTTTATCCATTTTATCCATAGCAAATTCTTTGCGTCGATTAAAATCACATTCTAATTCTCACCGCTCGATTCGCGCCGCGATAAGCCCCCGTTGATTTAACGCACAAGAATTCATCGGCGGAACCGCAAAGATAGGCCTCCACCACTCTGCCATTGCCATCACTATCAATGCTTCTGTCGCAAATATATTTTTCGCCCTCCACAGGACATTTGTAGCTATAGTTGCTTTCATCAATTCCTTCATAAAGCGCCCATTCGACTCCGGTTTGCGCCGCCATCAACGCCTTCACCGAATCACCGGCCTGATTGAGCATTTTGATCCTTTCGGCGGTGATCAGCCCCACTCCCAGAGCGATCGCCAAAACAATTGACAAAATCGCCGCCGCGCAATAAACCGCGATGCCCCGCTGGCTCTCCTTTTTTATATTGGCTTGATTATCTCTTATCATTTAATCAATGCTTAATAGTTAATAGTTAATAGTTGCCAATCATTCCTCAATATCAAGATCGCGCTGAGACACGGTGATTTGGTTTTCCATTGACTGATTCTCCTTGCCCTCCATTCTAACGCGCAAGGTTACTCGCGGCTGAATCCAATCAGTCTGCGGCCAGCCATATTCGGCAATGGAAAATCGCGACACATTTATCGCCGGTGATGTAATCGGCAAATCAAACTCTCTTTCAGAATTGTGGCGGTGCTCCATCAATACGCCATTGGAAACATAATATTCAATACATTCAACTTGCCCCGAAGAATTTACGGTTTGGAATTTAATTCCGCCGCGACCGGTTTTTTCAAAATTCATGCCCCTGGCGGAAAGACAACTCTCGTCCTTTGTTTTTTTTGCCATCCTCATCCCGCGGCTGATATGCTCCAGATTATAAGCCATTTCACCCATAATTTGCGATTTTGCCAAAATGATCCGGTGAGCGCGGCCGGCATAAAAGAACAATTGCATCACCACCGCGATCACCAGCAAAAAAATCGCCAGCGACACCAGTATTTCCACCAGCGTGAACCCTTGTTGCTTGATTTTGTTTGATTTTTTTTCCCGCCTCATTTGCCTGATTAATAATTAGTAATTAATGATTAATGATCGTTACTGCCACCAATGATAAAGATTTTCTTTAACCGTTTCGGTGTGATTTCCGGCGCCATCCGTCCAAGAAACCGCTGAAACCACTTCCAAATAATCCCCCATATGATTAATTGTAATTTTTCTTTTGTAAGCCGTATTTTCCCCCGAAGAATAACCGACAAATCCGCCGCTTGATGCCAATAGCGGACTATTTGCCATACCGGCGGTTAACCCTGACGACAAATAATCCGCGCCGCAATTCCTGTCGTCGCCGCAATCGCCCAATCCATCGTCCCAATTTCCGCCGGCATAATAATAATTTAAATAATTGGTATCGCGCAGATTGCGCGCAATTTCAATTCCTTCGCCCGCCAAATAAATCGCCCCGAACCGATTAACCGCGGCATTTGACAGCGCCAGCGAGCGATTAATCAACTCATAGGCGCCAATGATGCCCACCGACGCGATCACCAGCGCCACCATCACCTCCACCAAAGTGAACCCTTTGTTTTCCTCTTTAATTTGATTTTTGGAAATATCGGTCGCCATATTATTGAAACTATTCCACATAAACCAATCCGGCGATATTGGCAACCGCCGCGCGGGTCCGCGAATCGCCGATGATACGAAATGTGATTTTCATCGCAACATAATCATTGCCGCCACTCATTATTTTTGCCGTTAAATTCGGTGCGGCATAATTTATATCAATCTCGTTTTCCAATGACCATGATATGCCGTCCTGACTTGCTTCAAGAGCGGAAGTTTCAACCACTTCGTTAATCGAAACATTTTCAACCTCTTCGCCATCGTCATATTTTTTATTATTGTTTTTATCCGCGTAAATCAAGTAATAATCTCTGTTGTTGGCAAGATATATCCCATAGCCCGCCGGCGCCACGCCGTCAGCATCTCGCGACGACAACGCCAATTCTTGGGCGCGGCGCGCATCCTGCATAAATTTAAACGCCTGATTATCCAGCGCGACTCGCCGATCGCCGTGCCGATAGTTAGCGGCGGCAATGCCGCTGATAATAAATATTATCGCCATCACCACCGCCAGCTCCACGATAGTGAATCCTTTTTCTTGGCTTTCTTTTGAGAAAAAAATCATATTATCAGATACCAATTTAAAAAATCGGGGGCGAAAAACAATGCCGCCAGCGCGCCGAAAACCAGAAACGGACCGAAAGGAATCTGCGACGACATTTTCTTTTTTTTGGCTAAAATCATCGCCAATCCCATTATAGCACCAAAAAAATTCGCCAAAAAGAGCGCCAGCAGAACCGGCCAAAAACCCAGAACAAATCCCAGCAAAAACGCCAACTTGACATCGCCAAATCCCATCCATTTTCCCCGCGACGCCAAAAAAATCGCCAGGAATAATCCGCCGGCAAAAAGCGCGGCAATCAGCGGCCCAATCGCTATTTGCCAATCAAATTTTTGGAACAAAAAATAATACTCCGCGATCCGGCTCGCGCGCAAAACCAGCGCGCCGAATAATCCGGCAATTAACGCCCCGTCAGGGATCAAATACCAGCGCCAGTCGGCGGCAAACACCATTACCATCGCCGCCAAAAAAATCCAATATGCCGCCAACTCCAAAAACGGGAACAAAAACAATTTCCCCGAAAACAGCGCCGGATAAAAATTTGCCGCCGCCGCCAAAAATAAAATTCCCGTTGCCAATTCCACCGCCGGATATTGCCAAGAAATCGGCTTTTGGCAATAACGGCACTTGCCGCGCAAAACAAAAAAACTGAACAAAGGAATCAAATCAAACCACGCCAATTTATGCCGGCATTTGAGACATCGCGATCGCCCTTCAAGCGCGCTTTCTCCCGCGCCAAAACGAAAAATCGCGCAGTTTAAAAAACTGCCGACAATCAATCCCAACCCCAAAATCCCGCCAAAAACCAACCAAAACACCAACTCCATATCTTTTAGACCTGCTGCGCAAAGATTTGCGCAGCAGGTCTTTTATTTAAAATTCAAAAGCCTTGCGCTTGCCGCCATTTTAGCGGCTCAAATCAAAAAATCCGATAAGGAAGCAAATATATTTTTTTGTTGCCAATTTCCATCATTTTCAAATCGCCGCCATAGATCAAATAACCGCGGCGGAGATTATTTTTTTCCATAAACATAATCAAGTGGTTGGCATCGGTTTTTTTAATAATGTCGGCGCTTTTAACTTCCAGCGGAATAATTTCATTGCCCGCCTCAATAATAAAATCAACCTCTTTCCCCGCCTTGCGGTAATAATAGACATTGCCGATTTTTTTGACGCAATTATAAATGAAATTTTCAATAATATGACCCTTAAAATCAAGATAAGGGGGTTTTAGCGGATAATCAACGGAAAGCGCGGCCGCGGCAAGATTGATTGAAACTGAAAAAATTTTATCCAAAGACTTGCTTTGCGATCTGGCCGACTTCAATCTGTTTTTGGCGCCTTCAATGAGAAAAGTTTTTTTCAGCACTGCCAAATATTTTTTAATTGTGGGATAAGACAAATCGGTCTCTTGAGCAACATTGCGCAAATTGATTGTTTGGGCAATGTTGGAACAACAAATTTTATAAAGCGAAGCAATCTCTTCTTGTTTTTCCACTTCAAACAACCGGATATCCTTTAAAAGTATTTTGTCAATAATTCCATCTTTCAGATATTTGCGGGAATATTCAATATCATCAAGATACAACAAAAGCGCCGGAAATTCTCCAAACCGCAAATAATCGCCAAAAAGACTTTCAAACGGCAATCTTTCGCGCTGGATTTTCTGGAAAACTTCCAATTCCCCGGCGCCATCCTTCAACGCTTGAACCGCGGAATATTCTTCCCGGTAGTTTTCTTTCAGCCGGAGCATCTCCGAAAAACTCATCGGATCAAGGTGAAAGTCCAGCAGTCGACCGGCCAAACTTTCCCGCGTTTGCCGCCAGAGATAAATTGAAGCTGAGCCGGTAACAACAAATTTTATTTTTTTATTTTGGTCAACATAACGTTTGATTATTGTTTGCCATTTTTTCGCGTATTGCAATTCATCCAAGAAAATATAAAATTCCCCTCGCACGGCTTCATCAGCGGCAAATAATGAAAAAAAGGCGGCCAAAATTTTTTCCAAGTTGGCGGTTTCTTCGGAGAATTGGAAATAAAAAACACGCCGATGATCAACTCCGCGATCAAGCAAATAATTTATCAGTTGAAACAAAATCGTTGTTTTTCCAACCCGCCGCAAGCCGGAAATGGACAGGGAAATATCTTTATCAATATAGTTTTTAACCAAAAGAAAGAACAAATCGCGATATTTGCCGCCGACTTCCAGCCGGAAGGAAGGATCAAACTGCCACCGATTAAAATGAATGATCTGCTCTTTTATATCCGCCATAATTCATATATTTTAACAAAAACATATTTTTTGACAAGCAGGTGCTTATCAAAAACCGAAAAATCGCGCAGTTTAAAAAACTGCCGACAATCAATCCCAACCCCAAAATCCCGCCAAAAACAAACCAAAAAATTAAATCCATTGCAATTTAATTTTAACACATTCACTTCAAAACAAAAACCGGCGAAAAATTCGCCGATTTTTGTTTTAGGACATAAAATATAATTTATTGAGGCGCGCAACCGTCGAGAGTGGCTGGGGCATCACCTCTTGTCCCGCTGCCAATGTGACTGGCAATAACAAACGGCTTGTTATTTACTGGTTGCTCCAACCGCGCAAAATAACAGAATTTAGTCAATGATCCAGTGTTGGTAATCGCGCAATATTTGAACTCATTAGGATCAAGCCCGCCATCACAACTTCCGGTATTGCTTGGATCAACCGGAGAAGTTAAATAAAGTGTAGAGGGGGGAGTCCCCACTCCGCCGATCGTTGCCGGTGGCGTGTTGCCAGTATTCTCCATGAAATTACCGGCAGTGCTTTCACCGGCAAACATTTGTTGCGCCGAAACAAATTGGCGCATATCCGATTCGCGTTTGGCGTCGCGGGCTTTGGCGAGCGCGCCACCCATGGAGACCAGCACCATGCCGGCCAAAATTCCGATGATGGCGATCACCACCAATAACTCAATTAACGTAAAACCTTGTTTTTTTGATTCCATTTTTTTGTTTTTAATTTTTAATTTATTTTTCGCGAACCTTTTTTGCAAACCATTCATTCAATGTTTTCGACCTTTGAATTTAACATTAATAATTACATTATATCGCAACCTCCAAAAATAATGCAAGGGGATTTGTCAAATCGCCAGGCACCACGCGCAATTCGGAGGGTTGGCAACCAAGTCGGCGGCGTCGCAAACTTCTTTGGTGCCGCGATTAGTGGCGATAACGTAGCGCGTTTGCCCCGCGCCGCAAACACCCGGCTGTTCCATTTTAGCAATCGCGCAATAATATTTTCCCGCGCCCGCCGCGCCGCAATCGGCAGCATTGCCCACCCAAATATATTTGTGGCGCGCGTTATTGAGCGGATCAATCAATTCCGCCAAACGCCGGTTTCCCGAAGCGCTTATCGCCGCGGGAATGGTTTCTTGTTGCGGCAACATTATGTAGCGATTATCTTCGTTGATGATCCATTCTTGCGCCGAAATCACCTGCCTCATATCCGAAGCGCGGCGCGAATCGCGCGCGCGAGGACGGGAATCGCCGATCGCCACCACAATCAAACTCGCCAAGATGCCGATAATCGCCACCACCACCAATAATTCAAGCAAAGTGAATCCCCGATTATTAATCTTCATAATTTGTCTTGAGCATTAAGTAACCTATGATTCTATGATTCTATGATTCTATGATTCTACACATTTCCCATTGATTGATAAAGAGGAACCATCACCGATGCCACCACGCCGCCCACCAATAAACCGAGGATGATAATCAGCGCCGGCTCAATCAATATCAGCATGCCGTCAATCGCCCGCTCGGTTTCTTTTTCGTAAAAATTCACCATCACCAGCAAACTTTTTTCCATTGATCCGGTTTGCTCTCCCACCAAAACCATTTGCGAAAACATCGGCGGAAACAATTCCGGATAATTAAACAGCACCGAAGAAACGGTTTGTCCCTTGCGCACCCCGTCGGCAACTTTCAAAACCGCGGCGCGATAGATTTCGTTGCCCACAATCTCGCTGGTAATTTCCAGCGCCTTAACAATCGGAATGCCGCCGGCAATCAATATTGATAGATTATCGGCAAAACGGCTCACATAGAGCATTTTTAAAAGATTCTTAAACACCGGCAACCGCAACGCCAAATTATCAAAAAAGAGCTTGCCGCCTTTGGTGCGCGCGATTTTTAGAACTGCCACGATTGCCGCGATCATTCCCAGCAAAACAATGATGCCGCCGGTGCCACGGATAAAATCAGTGAATCCAATCACAAACTTGGTAAGCGCCGGCAATTCCATCTCCGAATCCTGAAGCATTGCGGTCAAATTGGGCATCACAAAATAGGCCAGCAAAAACAAAACGCCGACCATCACCGCCACAATCACCGCCGGATAAACCATCGCCGCCTTCACTTTTCCGGCAAGATAATATTGTTTTTCCAAATAATCGGCCAAATAATTAAACTGTTCCGAAAGATTTCCCGAAACTTCCCCGGCCTTAACCATAGAAACAAAAAAGGGCGAAAAAATATCGGAGTATCGCGCCAGCGCCGCCGACAGCGGCGAGCCCGATTCCACAATTTGGGAAATTTTTAAAATTTTCTCCCGAAAATTCTGATTGGGCAACTGCCCGCCCACAGTGCGCAACGACTCTACCAGCGAAACATTGGCGCGAAACATCACCGCCAATTGGCGGGAAAACACCGCCACATCCTTGCCCGAGACACCCTCAAAAAAACGGATCTTGCCTAAAACCCCGGGATCTTCTTTTTTCAAAAAAGTGATAAACAACCCTTGTTGGCGCAAAATCTCCGCCGCGTTTTGCACGGCGCCCGCTTCAATCACTCCGGACTTGACTTGTCCTTCTTTTGTTCTGCCTTGATAAACAAACTTCATAAATGCATTAAATAATAAATCCTAAACTCTAAATCCTAAATAAATCACAAATCTTAAAATTAAAATCACAAACAAGACGTAAATTTATCTCCCATTTATAATTTGAATTTGAAATTTTGAATTTGTTTAGGGTTTAGGATTTAGTGCTTAGAATTTTTAGATGAAGGCTTCAAGTTCTTGGGGGTTGAGCGAATATGAAATCGCCTTTTGCAGGTCAATATCGCCGGCTTTCACCATATTTGCCAATGATTTGTTGAGAGACATCATTCCATCTTTGGAAGAGGTGTCAATCACCAGCGGAATCTCATGAATTTTATTTTCCCGAATCAAATTGCCAACGGCAAAATTATTAAAAAGTATTTCGCACGCCGGTATCATCTTGCTTTCTTTTGATAAAACCAGCCGCTGAGAAACAATACCCAACAAAGACGCGGAAAGCTGGGCGCGCACTTGAGACTGTTGCTCGGCCGGAAACGAATCCACAACGCGATGAATGCTTTGCGCCGCCGAATTAGTGTGCAAAGTGGCAAACACCAAATGGCCGGTTTCCGCCACGGTGAGCGCCGTGGAAATGGTTTCGGCGTCGCGCATTTCTCCGACCATAATCACATCCGGATCTTGGCGAAACACCGAACGCAACGCCATTGAAAAAGAATAGGTGTCGGAATTCAACTCCCTTTGTTCAATCACGGAGCAATCCGGCGTGAACAGATACTCTATCGGGTCTTCAATGGTGATGATATGATCGCAACGAGTGTGGTTGATCGCATCAATCAACGCCGCCATCGTGGTTGATTTGCCATGCGACGTCGGCCCGGTGATCAAAACAAACCCCTGCTCGGATTCAATCAGTCTTTGCATTACTGGCGGCAGCCCCAATTCGCCGATAGTGCGAATTTTGGTGGAAATCAAACGCAACGCCGCCGAAACGCATCCTCTTTGAAAAAAAACATTGGTCCTGAAACGCTCTTTGCCCTCAAAACCATAAGAAAAATCAATTTCTTTGAATTTTAAAAATTGATTTTGCTGTTCAGCGGTCATTAACGCGAACGCAAGCCCTTGGCTGTCGCGCGGCGACAACGATGCCTCTTTGGGAATCGCCCAAAGCTCTCCGTTGATGCGGATAACTGGCGGATAGCCGGCAACCAAATGCAAATCCGATGCCCCTTTTTGTATCGTAATTTCCAAATATTTTTTCAAAGATTCCGAATAATCCATATTTTAAATTAAAAATTGAAATTGAAAAATTTAAAACCTGTCAATCCCGCGCCGGCGCGGTGTTTTGCAATTTTTAACTTCAAATTTCTATTTTATTTTGAATTACGAAGCTCTTATTCAGCAAGTATTTTCGCGGAGCGCGGAAATTTTATTGCTATAAAATTT
>CAYOLX010000019.1:0-7678 GCA_964404915.1 uncultured Candidatus Saccharibacteria bacterium
AAAGTGTTTTGTGATCAGCGATTGAAATGCGAAATTTGGCAAGGAATGATTTCTGCGATTACGCCGAGGACAGACCTTTCCAAATTTCAATGCGGGATGTTTGAATTGGGGAGCGGTGCCAAACCCCTCCTTTGCATAAAGCTACGAAGGACAAGCTTCTCCTTCGCACAAGGCTGCGGAGGGTAAATCTCTCTCCTCAGGGATCCGCTCGGATTCCGCGCGCCGCGCCTCAATTCAAGCATCTTGCTTTGGGCTTATTCGCGCGAATAAGCGAATAGATGGCGAGTGAATTTTGAAATGAAAAAAACGGGGCGCGGATCAGATCCGCGCTCCGTTTTTTTGTTAAAGATTAAAGATTAAAGATTGGCGGCTAATGGTTATTCTATCGGGTCGGATTTGCGGAGGGTGTTGTTGGCGAGGAGATAGACGATTTTTTTGCTTTGGTCAAAAAACATTTTGGCGTCGTCGTTTTTTTCTTCTTGGGCGATTGCCGAAATTCTTCCCAAATCGGCAAAGTTGATTTTGTCGCGCGGGTCAATCTCGGCGGTTTTAACAAGATCGCCGGAAAGAAAAATTAGGTAGTCGGAGTTGAACCAATCGCAGGCGGTGATTTTTTCCGAAAATCGGGCGATAAAAATTTTGTCTCCCGCCCGTGCCGCCGGCGGATCGGTTTTATTTTCCAAATAAAAAACCCAAATTTCGGAATTTGACCAATAGACGATTTTTTTGCCGTTGGGAGCGATTTTGATTCCTTGCGGCGCGTCGTCAAGGATTTTTTCAAATGCCGCGGCATCTTTTTTTGCCGATAATAACTGATCGCCGGCGCGGACGAAGAAATAATCGCCGAATTGCCACAGATCATAATCGGCATCACTACCGCCGGCGATATCAATTTTTGCTTTGCCGGCGGGCGCGGCGTCTTTGGCGCCGTTTTCTTTTTTATAAATCATACCGTCGGACGCAAGAAAATAGGTGGCGCCATTGATTTCGGCAGTCGCCAGCTCTTTGATTTCTTGAGTGGAGGTTGCCGTTGCCGTTGGAACCATATCCGCCGCCGGCTTTTTAATGATTTGCGGCGGAATTTTGTCGGTGGCGATGAGATATGACTCCGCGCCGGTTTTTGATTTAGTTGCCACTTCCAGCGTTTGGGCGGAGATCCATTCCCAGCCGGCAAATTCGGGATCCTTCAAGGAAAAATTGTTTTGCGCCGCCAATTTGGTTGTCACGCCGCGCCTGATATCGTGAAGTTTGACGCCCCAGCCGATTTCATCTTGATAGATCAGCGCGGTTTTTTGCCGGTCATTGGAGATTAAAAAATCGGCGATATTTTGTTCAACCGCCGAAAATTTCAATTCTTCGGGAAACAAAAAAACATTTTTTGCCTCCGCCACTTCCTTTTCGCGAATTTCCAAATTTTTGGACCAAGATTGATAGCCGTTTTTTTTGATTTCAATCAAGTGGCGGCGCGGCATCAAATCGGTGATCAGCGCCGAATCAAAAAAGAAATCGGTTTGTTTTTCCATTTTGCCGTTGACATAAACCGAAATTTGTTTGGGGTGGGCTTTAACGAAAAAACCGCCGGTTTTTACAATCAGCTTTTTGCCTGATTCAATCGGCCAGTTCAGGCGATATCCCTGGGCATAGAGAGCGATTGCCGGCGCGCCGATGGCGAACGCCAGCAAAAAAAACCAAAATAAAAATGTCCGAAACCCCTTTGTCATTTTGATTTTTTGTAGAATTCTTTTTTGCTTTTCTCGTAATCGTCTTTGAAATTTTTGCCGGCAATTTCTTTTTCGTCAATGATGTCAATTTCATAAATAATCGGCAGATCGTCCAGCTCGGAGCGCAGCCGCAAAATGAGATTTTTGTCATTGCTAAAAAATTTGACGGCAAAATCAATATCCGATGTTTTTTTGAAGCCGCCCCGCGCGCGCGATCCATGGATGAACACTTGTTCAACCGCGGGATTTTTTTTAAAAACATCTTTTATAAGCTTGATTTCTTTTGCGGTTAATCCGTGAGGCATATGGTTAAATTTGTTTCTTTAAATTCGCGGCAAGTTCATCAATCGCGGGGACGTAATGTTTCTTGATATTTTGGAAAATTGTTTTGCTGGCGGCGCGGCTGTATAAATGAGACATTCGATTTCGGTCTTCAAGCATATTTATCCAAACATTGCCTTCGCTTACCAACTCCATGGAAAAAGATTTTTGCAACGCTTTTTTGGGGCTGGCAATGCCCGAAAAACCTTGGCTTTCAAGGTAATCTTTTAATGTTTTCCACGCCAGCTCAAAAGTGAATTCAAATCGTTGGATGACGCCGTCTTTTTCCAAATCGCTGAATTCTTTTTTGGACGCGGCTTCTTTTAACCGCTTGGCGGATTTTTCAAAATCTTTTAACCTCTGCCGCCACCGCGGCATTTGCGCTTGATTCGCCATATCTTCATTTTATATCTCCTCACACCTTCATCATATCCAATTATCCCATTTTTTCAACCATTTCGTAATTATTCTCCCTTTGGAAAAGGGAGCACCCGTTAGGGGGAGGGATTTGAAATTTTGAATTTAAAAATCCCCCGTCGCGAGTACGCACCACCCCCTTTAAGAAAGGGGGAATAAATGCTGGTATTATTTTACCCCAGTGAATGGTTACTTTGCCCGAAATTGACAAACAAGTCGTTGTTGTTATGATTAAGGCATATTTTTAACTTCTTAAAATGCATGGCTTTGTTTTCAATCAATAAATATATTGTTGCCGATCCGGAGATTTGCCACGGAAAATTGACTTTTCGCGGCACTCGCGTGATGGTTTGGCAAGTTTTGGAAATGCTTGCCGCCGGCGAAACCGTTGAAGAAATTTTGGCGGATTTTCCGTCAATCACCAAAAAACATATCAATGCGGCATTAAGCTATGCCGCTCAGGCGGCGCAACGAGGCAGCGCGCAAACAATCAAAAAATTTGATGAAGTTTCTTGTCGATGAAAATGTCAAATTACGTTTGGCAAAAGCGCTTATTGCCGCGGGACATGACGTGAAGTTAGCAAAAAAAGGTTCATCCGATAAAGAAATTGCCGCAATTGCCAAAAAAGAATCGCGAATAATCATCACCCATGATAATGATTTTGCTTTGCCGAGATTATTTGCTGCCAATGAATACGCGGGAATAATTTTGATTAAAATATTACCGCCGACTTTTGAAAAAATTTCCGCGGCATTGAAAAACTTGCTGCGCCAAATGAAAACGGCAAAAAATTTTAAAGGCAAACTGATAGTCTTGTTGGATGAAAAATCATTTTGGATTGAGTAGGCAATGCATTTAAAAATATTTTCCGGGGAGCGAACAAACAAAAAACCAAATCGCGCCGCCGGATTTATTTTTGCCCGAAATTGATAAAATGCGGGCGAATGATTATTCGCCCCTACACAAATTCTGATCGCTTGCGGGTGGTTTTTTTGTTGGGATTTGGTAATATCAAGATATGGAAATGCTTGCAATTGAAAAAATAAAAACTGCGGCGCGAGAAATCGGCAAGAAACATAATTTAAGACTTATGTTGCTCTATGGTTCTCGCGCCAAGGGAACGGCAAAAAGGGACAGCGACGCGGATATCGCGGTTTTGGGCAATTCGCCTTTGGGGTTGGGAGATATCACCGGCATTATCAATGATTTCATGGACGCGCTCGGGGTTAACGAAATTGACGTCAAATCATTGCACAAAACCAATCCGCTTTTTCGCTGGCAAGTGATGGAGCGGGGAATTCTGCTTTATGGCGACGAGCTTGATTTTGCCAAATTCAGAGCATATGCTTTTCGCGACTATATGGAAAGCAAGAGCTTGTTTGCGCTAAAAGAAAAAATGGTTAAAAAACAACTTGAAAAATTATGATCAATAAAAATTTTATTGTTGAAAAAATAAATTTGATTGCGCAAGGATTGGGGCAATTGAAAAATTTTGAAAATATGACTTTTGGGGAAGTTGCCGGAGATTATATCAAATATTCGGCGCTGAAAAATATTCTGATGGAAACCATCGGCCGGGCGATTGACATCAATGAGCATTTAATTGCCGCTTCGGATGAAAAGACCCAAGTTCCCGCCACCTACAGGGATACTTTTTTGGCAATGGGGGAAATCGGCATCTTGCCGCTTGAATTTGCGCAAGAAATTGCTAAAAGCGCGGGATTTCGCAACGCGATTGTGCATGAATACAATAATTTGGACAAAAGCGCGGTTTATCAAACCGTGGGGCAGGCGATTGAACAATATAGAATATATTGCGATCACATAATGAAACGCATTGAGGACTATGGAAAATAACGGCAATGGGAATCATATCGCGCGGGACGCGGCACTGTCGCACTTCGCGCTGATGTTCGGATATAAAATTTTCTCGCTGTATTATCCGCTGTTTTTGGCGGCGCAGGGTCTTTCTTTGGCGCAAATCGGCAAGGTTTATTTTTTGATCTATATTCCAATGGCGATCGCCGCGCCGCTGGCGGGATTTTTGACAAAATTGGTTCATCCGGCATTCTTGGCGGCCGTGGCCTGTTTGGGCTATAGTGCCTACGCGTTGGCAATGGTGTTTGACGCCGCCAACGCGGTGGCAATCTATGGCTGGCAGATCGCGCTGGGGATTTCGGCGGCGATATTTGCCACCGCGGTGCGGGCATTGATGATTCGCGTTTCCAACGGCAACGCCGAAAATGATTTTTCGTGGTTTTATAACGCCACCTATTGGGCGGCGGCCGCGGCGCCGGCGGCGGGCGCGATTATTATCTGGCAGCTTAGCTTTGAAGCGGCGTTTATGATCGCCGCGGCAATTTGCGGTTTTGCGGCGGTGCTGTCATTGGGAATGATCACTTATCAGTGGCAATCCGGCAGGGGGCTGGCGGCATTGCCGCGTTTTGCCAAAAGTTTTGCCGGCACCGCTCGTTTGGCATTTTCCAAAAAAGTTTCCGGTTATGTCGCGTTGGCCTTTGCGGTTTTGCTGGCGGAAAGCGCCTTGCATCCGTTTTTTGTTTTATTTTTGAAAGATGAATTGGCGCTGGGGCAATCGCAGGCAATGATGTTTTTGGCGGGGATTGCGGCGGCATTTTCCATTTTCTATTTTTTTGTTCTGCGGCGCTGGCAAACCGGCAATCCCAAAATCGGCATTATTCGCGGCGGAGCGGCGGCCGGAGTTTCAACTTTGGCGTTCGGTCTTTTTTTGCCGTTTCTTTGTGCCATCGGCGCGTTTTTAATGGAGCTTATCCGCAACGCGGGCGGATTTTTGAGCGGGACCGGCCGTTCAGCGCTGTTGGCTGAAGAGTTAAAAAGCCGACCCTCCGAGGCGGCGGCGATAGACACCGTTTTTTCCCCGCTGGCGGTCGGATTGGCGGCGATTCTGGGCGGTTATATTCTTAATTCCCTTGGTTATCAGGCATTATTTTTGATTTCCGGCGTGATGATTTTGGCGGTGGCGGGATTGGTGCTGATTGCCAAAAAGCGGGGAATGGAGTAGAGTAAAACAACCTAAAAACTTTTAACTTTTAATCTTTAATCATTAACAAAACAAGACAGATTTGTGGTTGATTAATAATTAACGATTAAAGATTAACGATTAGATTTATGAAGATTGGCATTGATTTGGGGACAAGAAATTCGTTGGTTTTCATTCCCAAAAAGGGAGTGGCTCTGCAAGAACCGTCGGTGGTGGCGGTTGATTTGGATGAGAACAAAATTTTGGCGGTGGGGCATGCCGCCAACGAAATGATTGGCAGAACCCCCGACACCATTCGCGTTTACCGGCCGTTAAAAGACGGGGTGATCGCCGATTTTGTCGTGACTCAAGCGATGATTCGCTATTTCATCGGCAAAGTTTCGGGAAAATTTAATTTGTTTAAGCCCGAACTGGTGATCAGCGTGCCGGCGGGGATAACTTCCACCGAAAGGCGGGCGGTGATTGAGGCGGGCATCAACGCGGGGGCGAAAGCCGTGTATTTGTGCAAAGAACCGATTTTGTCGGCAATCGGCGCGGGAATTCCCATTCATTCTTGCTCGGGGAACATGATCGTGGATATTGGCGGCGGCACTTGCGAAGTGGCGGTGATTTCTTTGGGCGGCATTGTTAATTTTCATTCTTTGCGCGTGGCGGGCGACAAAATGGACGCGGCGATTGCCGATTATATCAAGCGCAAATATAATTTGGCGATCGGCGATCAAACCACCGAAGAAATCAAGGCAAAAATCGGCACGGCGATTCCCGAAAAAGAACCTCGGGTAATGGAAATTCGCGGCCGCGATTTGGTCGCCGGTTTGCCGCGCAATGTGAAAATCAATTCCAATGAAGTGAGCGAGGCGATACAGGATTCGCTGACCGAGATCGTGCAAACGGTCAAGGCGGTTTTGCGCGAAACGCCACCGGAACTTTCGGCCGATATTATGGACAAGGGGATGGTATTGGCGGGCGGCTCCAGCTTGCTGGCGGGATTGCCCGAATTTATGAGCAATGCCATCGGCGTGCCCTGCGCTTTGGCCGATGACGCGCTGTTATGCGTGGCGCGGGGAACCGGCGCGGTTTTGGAAAACTTGGACTTCTACAAAAAGAGCATAATGACTAAAAAGTGATAAAATCACTTTTTGGAAATTCCAAGCCCCAAGTTCCAAATTTCAAATAAATTTCAATTTTAAAATTAAAAACAAAAGAAGATTTTTGTTTGGATTTTAAGATTTTTAGTTTTGAGATTATTTGGGATTTGGAGCTTGGGGTTTGTAATTTACCATTATTTATGGTTCTTGGTCATCAAAAACAACTCAAACTTTTGCAAACTGTGCTTGATTCGGGGTGCTTGGGGCATGCTTGGATTTTTGCCGGACCCGACAAAATCGGCAAAAAAACCGCGGCGCTGGCGTGGGCGTCAAAAATTCTGGGCGTTAATCTGAAACCCGACACGGCAAACGCGGATTTTTTGTTTTTGGCGCTGTTGATTGATCCAAAAACCCAAAAAATCGCCAAAGAAATCACGGTGGAGCAAATTCGGCAAATGATCGCCAAAACCGCGCTGGCGCCCGCCGCCGGCGGGCGAAAGATCGCGATCATTGATAACGCGCATTTAATGAATGCCGAAGCGCAAAATTGTTTGCTCAAAACTTTGGAAGAGCCGCCCAAATCGTCGCTGATAATTTTGATCGCCGAAAACGAGCGGCGGCTTTTGGAAACCGTGCGCTCCCGAGCTCAAATCGTGAAATTCAATTTTTTGCCCGAAAGCCAAATGCAAGATTTGCGCTGTCAATGGCAAAAAGAAAATCAAAGCGGCATTGATGAGGCGCGCGCCAAAGAAGCGGTTGAATTATCGTTTGGGCGTCCCGGCCGATTGGTTGATTTTTTGCAAAATCAAGAGCAAATGGAGCAATGGCGCGTTGCCGCCAAAGAATTTTCGCAAATATTGGCGGCCGAAATGCCGGAAAAATTCGCCTATGCCAAAAAAATCACCGAAAATGAAAATCCCCAAATGGCGTTGCAAGATATCATTGAAATTTGGCAGAATCATTTCCGCCGCCTTTTGCTGGCGTCTTTAAACGATGGCGATAATCCGGGCGCGCGAAAAATCGCCGCCGCGTTAAAAAAAATCCAAACTTTGGATTTTGAATTGCGCGCCACCAATGCCCACCCGCGCCTGTCCATTGAAAACTTCTTTAT
>CAYOLX010000019.1:7778-13679 GCA_964404915.1 uncultured Candidatus Saccharibacteria bacterium
TTGAATTGCGCGCCACCAATGCCCACCCGCGCCTGTCCATTGAAAACTTCTTTATTGATCTGTAAAAAAAAGAGAGAGGCGGTTATACTCTCTCAACATTTGGGCGTGTTGTATTGGTATTGGCAGAATGATGTCACCCATGATCCGTCATTTGTGCGAGAGGCATGACATATGTCGCCGCCGGCGATTTCAGGCAATGGGATTGACTGGACGACATTGCCTCTATCGTCGGTAACGGTGATTGTGTCGCCTCTACGAATGGTCTTATCAAGTGTTATTACGAGCCATATTGTCTCGGTCGGATCCAGAGTATAGCCGATCAGAGTATGACTACGGCCGTTGATTGTCACCCTCCAACAATCGACGATCAATACATTTGTATCAAGGTTCTTGAGAACTATCACCGCAATCTTATTATCGCCATTCATGCTGATGAAGTAGTCGGTTGCTATGATAGATCCGGTTTTTATATCCTTGAAGTTATCACAATTGGTACATTCCGCGAATGCAGATTCTATTGAGCATAATAGCGCAATAGCCAAAAGCAATTTTACTAGGCGATTCAAGTATTTATCACCGAGTTAATTGAAGCATAGTTTTAAAATTTTGTCAAGAGTAGAAAATTAAGAGAAATCTGGTAGAATAAACGCATTAAGCTCCGAGAACCAAGTGCCAAGTTCCAAGAGTATTCAATTTTCAATTTTCAAATGAAAAATCAGTCCTATTCTTTGATAATTGGTTATTGATAATTTATTGGAAATTGGTGATTGGAAATTGGTAATTCCGCCTTGGGCGGTCATTTATGGAACACAAAGAAATAATCAAAAAATTGACGCCGGAATTTGACAAGGCGTTGCAATATCTGGATCGGGAATTGGCAAAAATTCACACGGGGCGCGCCAGCGCGTCGCTGGTGGAAGATTTGGTGGTGGATTGTTTCGGGCAAAAATGCCCGCTCAAACAGCTGGCGATGATTTCGGCGCCCGAGCCGCGCCAAATCGTGGTTCAGCCGTGGGATAAATCCTATTTTGAGCCGATACAAAAAGCGATTGAAATGTCGCAATTGGGCTTATCGCCGGCGGCGGAAGGCGCGGTGATCCGCGTTTCGGTGCCCGATCTCACCGGCGAATACCGCCAAAATTTGGCGCGATTGATTTCCAAAATTCAGGAAGATTCCCGTCAGGCGATGCGCCGCGCCCGCGAAAACGCTTGGTCGCAAATTCAGCGATTGGAACGCGCCGGCGAAATCCGCGAAGACGACAAATTTCGCGCCAAGGACGAATTGCAAAAACTGATTGACGATTACGGCAAAAAAGTTGACGCCGCCGGCGACAAAAAGAAAAAAGAAATTGCCGAATAAATAAATTCAAACTCTAAATTCTAATTTCTAAATTCCAAACAAATTCAAAAATCAAATTTTAAAATTCAAAGAGCGGTTCTTTTTTGGATTTTATATTTTGAATTTGTTTAGGATTTATGATTTAGCATTTAGGGTTTAAGTAAATGGTTGAAACTATTCTGTTGAGTATTTTTACTTTGGGCTTGTTGATTTTACTCCACGAGCTGGGGCATTTTGTGTTTGCCAAAAAATTCGGCGTTAAAGTGGAGGAATTCGGCATGTTTTTGCCGCCGCGTCTTTGGGGCAAAAAAATCGGCGAAACAATCTATTCCATTAATTGGATTCCTTTCGGGGGATTTGTCAAAATGCAGGGAGAAGATGACAACGCGCAAAAAGAGCCGCGCAGTTTTGCCTCCAAGCCGGTTTGGCAAAGAGCGATTATTATCGCCGCGGGAGTGATTTCCTTTTGGCTGATTTCTATTATTCTTCTTTCGGCGGTTTTTATGTCGGGCGCGGTGGAAGCGGTGGATGATGACGATCCGGCGGCGGACGCCAAAGTCCAAATCATTTCAGTGGCGGGCGGTTCGCCGGCGTCTTCGGCGGGAATTTTGACCGGCGATATTGTCAAAGGCATAAAGATTGACGGTCAATTAACGCCGATTGATAAAGTGGCGCAAGTCCAGGAAGCCGCCGCGGTTTTTGGCGGACGTGAAATGATTTTGGAAGTTGATCGCGCCGGAGAGGGGGTTGTGGAAATTGTTTTAACGCCGCGCGAAAATCCGCCGGCAGGAGAAGGAGCGATGGGCGTGGGGCTGGCGCGCACGGCGCAAAAATCATATTCGTTTTTTTCCGCGATCGGCAACGGGGCGGTTGTCACATGGAAAATGACATTGGGAGTGTTTGACGGCTGGGGGCAGATTATCGGCCGCTTGGTGAAAAATGAGGGGATGCCGCCCGGGGCGGAATTGGTGGGCCCTATCGGCATTGTGGGATTGATGTCAAATCAAGCGCAAATGGGGTGGAATTATTATTTGCAATTTGTGGCGATGATTTCGGTCTATTTGGCGGTGCTAAACGCCTTGCCGATTCCCGCGTTGGACGGAGGACGATTGATGTTTTTGGGATTGGAAGCGATCCGCCGCAAACCGGTGCCGGAAAAAATAGAACAATCTCTCACCGCGGCTTGCTACGGGCTATTAATGCTTTTAATGGCGGTGGTGATAGTTAAGGATGTAATGCGGCTATTTTGAAAAATTGAAAATGTTAAATGTTTTTTGCGTTTTTAATTTTAAATTTTACACTGTGATTTTTCATTTTGATTTTTTAATTTTAAATTTTAATGTTGCAATCTCAACTTTTTGCCAAAACCAGAAAAGAAGAGCTGTCCGGAGATTTGAGCGCGGGAACGCGTCTGCTTTCGCGCGCGGGTTTCATTGATCAAGTTGGCGCCGGAATTTATGCCATTTTGCCGCTGGGATTTTTGGTGTTGCAAAAAATTGAAAAAATCATTGCCGGCAAAATGGACGAGGCGGGCGCGCAAAGGATTTTGATGCCCGCGCTCACTCCAAAAAGAAACTGGGAAACCACCGATCGCTGGACCGGTTTGGATGTGCTATACAAAATCAAAAGCCGCCAAGACGCCGAATATGCCCTGGGGGCGACTCACGAAGAAATCGTCACGCCGCTGGCGCAAAAATTCACTCTTTCATACAAAGATTTTCCTTTTTCGGTTTATCAAATTCAAACCAAGTTCCGCGATGAACAGCGCGCCAAATCCGGCTTGTTGCGCGGACGGGAATTCTTGATGAAAGATCTATACTCTTTTCACATTGACCAAAAAGATTGCGATGACCACTATGAAAAAATAAAAGAAATCTATTTTGAAATTTTTAACGCCGCGGGCATCGGTCACGCGACTTACTTAACATTGGCGAGCGGCGGCACTTTTTCCAAATTTTCGCATGAATTTCAAACCGCCACCGGCGCGGGGGAAGATGAGATTTATCGTTGCGCCGCTTGCGGATTTACGGTTAATCGTGAAATCAAAAATGACTATCCCAAGTGCCCGGAATGCGGTGGAGAGGAATTTAACCAAGGAAAAGCCATTGAAGTGGGGAATATCTTTAAGCTGCAAACCAAATACAGCGCCGCTTTCGGATTTGAAGCGGTCGGCGAATCGGGGCAAAAATTGCCGGTGTTGATGAATTGTTATGGCATTGGTTTGACCCGATTGATGGGAACAATTGCCGAAATTTCGCGCGATGACGCGGGATTGATTTGGCCGGAAGCGGCGGCGCCGTTTGCCGTTCATCTGCTTGAATTGGAATCAAAGGAAGCGCAAACCAACAAAAAAATCAAAGAAATCAGCGCCAAGATCCGTCAAGATTGGCAAAAACGGGGGATTGGCGTATTATGTGATGACCGGCAGGGAAAGTCGGCGGGGGAAAAATTCAATGACGCGGATTTAATCGGCATTCCTTGGCGAGCGGTTATCAGCGCCAAAACATTGGCGCAAGATGCCGTGGAGATCAAGCGGCGCGATGAAAAAGATACGAAATTGATAAAAATAAAAGAAATTAATAATTACGCGTTTTAAACTCAAATGGCAAGGCCAATATCTCATATCCGCATCTAAGAGATAAAGTCCGGAAATGAATTTTAATTCCGGATAATCGGATTATAGGTTTTGAGATGAGATTATTTGTTATGGGATTTGAGTTTTGACATGCATTCGCGATGAAACTTTGGGATAAATTTCAAAAACTGTTTTCCGAGGATATGGCCATTGACTTGGGCACCGCCAATTGCGTGGTCTATGTGCAAGGGCGCGGAATTGTGATGTTTGAGCCCTCGGTGGTGGCGGTGAATCAAAAAACCGGCCAGATTTTGGCGGTGGGCGAAGAAGCCAAAAAAATGGTGGGAAGAACTCCCTCGCACATCACCGCGGTGCGGCCGATGCGGCACGGCGTGATTTCCGATTTTGAGGTCACCGAACAAATGTTTCGCTATTTCATTGAAAAATCGCGCCAGCGCCGCTTGCTTTTGAATTTGCGTCCGCGCGTGATTGTGGGCGTGCCAGTGGGGGTGACCGAAGTGGAAAAAAAGGCGGTGATTGACGCGGGAAAATCGGCGGGGGCAAGGGAAGTGTTTTTGATTGAAGAGCCGATGGCGTCGGCGATCGGTATTCGTTTGCCGGTGCAAGAGGCGCAAGGAAGTTTTGTGGTGGATTTGGGCGGTGGCACCACCGAATTGGCGGTGATATCATTGGGAGGAATTGTTTTTGGCAAGAGCTTGCGGGTGGCGGGCGATAAATTGTGCGAAGACATTATGCAATTCGTGCAAGATGAATATAAGCTTCTAATCGGGGAGCGAATGGCCGAAAACATCAAGATTGGCATCGGATTGGCATATGTTTCCGAAGCGGGGAAAGCCGCCGCCGGGGCGAAAAAAGAAAAGTTGATCAAGCGCGACTTTAAAATGCGCGGACGCAATTTGGTGACCGGCTTGCCCGAAGAAATCGTTATTTCGGAAAACGAGATTCGCCGCGCGATTGACAAATCGGTGCGCCAAATCGTCAACGAGGTGAAAATGGCGATTGAGGAAACGCCGCCGGAATTGATCGCCGACATTATGCACAACGGAATTTATTTGTGCGGCGGGGGCAGTCAATTGCGCGGTTTGGATGAGTTAATCGCCAAAGAAACCCGGATGCCGGTGAAAACCGTGGAAGACCCCAAGACCACCGTGGTGCGCGGCGCGGGCATGGTGTTGGAAAATCTGGACCAATTAAAAGAGGTGTTGATTGAAACCAAAGAACTGGAACCGCCTAAGTAAAATCCCAAGCACCAATTACCAAATCCCAAATAAATTCAAAATTAAAATTTCAAAGAAAATATCAAAACAAATATCAAAACTGCCTCAGTATATCGGAGGCGTTTGCATAAAAAAAGAGAAGTAATATTTTGTCAAGGTTAACAGATCAAAAATTCTGGGGTATGATGGGCGTATTATGGCAAAGGACCAAGAAATTATTCCTTATGAGGAGGTTTTCCGGGCGTTAAACGCGGCAAAGATTGATTATTTGGTTTGCGGGGGCGCGGCGGTGGTGATGCTGGGATTTTCGCGGTTGACGATTGATTTGGATTTGATTGTTGGGTTGGGAAAAGAAAACTTAGAGAGTGTCTATGGTGTTTTGACGAGATTGGGCTATAAAACAAATGTGCCGATCGCAAAAAAAGATTTTTGCGACAAGGACAAACTTCAACGGTTGGCGAAGGAAAAAAATATGAAAGTGGTGTCGTTCTATCACTCCAAAGATCCGTTCAAGGTGATTGACGTTGGCGTTAATCTGCCTGATATCGGCGAAATTCTGAAAAATAAAAAATATATCCGAGCTGATGATTTGCGCATTCCAACAATTTTTATCAATGATTTGATAAAAATGAAAGAGGATTTGGCGCGGCCGAAAGATTTAATTGACGCGCAAAATTTAAGAGAAATTCAAAAATATGAAAAGCAAAAAAGAAAATATGGTTGACGAGCATTTGTTGCATATTATCAAA
>CAYOLX010000020.1:0-13106 GCA_964404915.1 uncultured Candidatus Saccharibacteria bacterium
AAACCGGTACCGAGAAGACAAAGACGGCGTCCTATGAAGTGGAGATTTCAGAGGGTTAGACCCTCTGAAGATATATTCTTAAAATGGCGGGGGATTTGGATTTTTGGCGGTTTTGGGTTATACTTAATCTGTTGTTTGGTTAATTTTTATCTTTTTTGATGATGAGGGTTTTGGCGCGAAAATTTCAAAAAGGGGCGGCATTGGGTTTGATTTTGGCGGCGTGGGGATTAATTTTGCCGCTGGGCGCGCAGGCCGATAATTATGGCGATCGGGCGGTTTTTAACATTGACAATCGTTATGACGCGGCGGGCCGCAAGCAAGCGGAGGCGGCTTTGGTTTGGTCGGGCGAAAAAATTTATTTCTATGTTGATGAGGCGTGGTGGAACAAAATTGAATCTTGGGAGCGCCAGCGATATAACGCCGCGTTTTTGGCGCTGGACGGAGAGTTCTCGCGGCATATTCGTCCCAAGCTCACCGAATTGTTTGGCGAAAGCTCTCATGGCAATTTCGCGCGCGATGGCAAATTGACGGTTTTGGTTCATCCGATGATCAAGGACGCCGGCGGCTACATCAATACCAGCGACGGTTATTCCAAATATCAGGTTCCCGGATCAAACGAGCGGGAAATGATCTATTTCAACACCAAGTTTGTTGATTCGCCGCTGGCAAGAGTTTATTTGGCGCATGAATACACTCATTTAATCACCTTCAACCAAAAAGAACGGTTGCGCAACGCGGTTGAGGAGGTTTGGCTCAATGAAGTCCGCGCCGAATATGTTTCCACGATTTTAGGTTATGACGATCCGTTTGCCGGCAGCAATTTTGAACAAAGAATCAAGTCTTTTACGGCCGATTCCGGCCGGAGCTTGACTGAGTGGCAAAATGTGACGGGCAATTATGGCGCGGCGCATTTGTGGGCGCAATATGTGGTTGATCATTATGGCGTCGCGATTCTGGCCGATTCAATGAAAACCGAGAATGTCGGCATCGCTTCCATTGAATACGCGCTGAAAAAAAACGGCGTTGGCGCGTCGTTCGCGCAAATTTTTCGCGACTGGATAATTGCTTTGGCGGTTAATGATTGTTCACTGGGGGAGAGGTATTGCTATAAATATGCTCCGTTGAAAGGGTTTACCGTCCCGCCAAAAATCAATTATTTGCCGGCTTCCGAACAAGTGTCGCTGTCGGTGGCGCACAACACGCCCTATTTTGCCGGCAATTGGCAAAAAATCACGGGCGCGCGCGGCAATTTGCGCTTGGATTTTGAAAGCGGCGCGGCGCACAAATTTATCGCGCCCTATGTTCTTTGCGAAACTTCCGAAAAATGCGTGATCGGTGAATTGGAAACCGCCGCCGACGGCAATGCGATGCTGTTATTGGAAAACTTTGGCGAAAAGTATGTTTCGTTGACGCTGATACCGTTTGCGGCGGGAAAAAATTTCGGCTTTGATCGCGGCAATCAAAGTCCGTTGCCATATTCTTTTCGCGTGTCGGCGGCATCAAAAAACACGCTGCCGGTTGTCGGCGGGGAAGATGAAGCCAAAAAAATTGAAGCATTGTTGTCGCAAATTGAAGCATTGAAAAAAGAAATTGCCCGCGTGCAAGCAATTTTGGCGGCGCGAGTTGCCGCGCCCGTTTCTGCCGCTGCCAAATTTTCTTGCCGCGAAATTTTTGCCGATTTATATCCAGGCGCCCAAAATAACAACCAAATCGTTTGTTTGCAAGAATTCTTAAAATCACAGGGGAGCGCGATCTATCCGGGCGGAATTTTGAGCGGCAACTTTGACGCCGCCACCCGCGCGGCGGTGATCCGCTTCCAAGAAAAACACGCCGCCGAAATTCTCGCCCCGCTGGGCTTAACAGCAGGCACCGGCTATGTCGGCGCCGCCACCCGCGCCAAAATCAACGCGTTGCTTGCAAATTAACAATAATAGAGCTAAAAAGAATAATAATCCAAAGACATATTATGAAAAAAATTTTAGTTACCGGAGGTGCGGGATTTGTGGGACATCATTTTGTGGAACACATTTTAAAAAATACTGATTGGGATGTATTGGTGCTTGATTCATTAAATTATGCCGGCAACTTAAACCGTATTACCGAAGGAGAATCGTTTGATCCTAAAAGATTGAAATTTATCTGGCATGATCTTTGCGCGCCGATTTCAGATATGACCCGCAATATGATAGGAAAATTGGATTATTTGGTTCACTTTGCCGCCGAGTCGCATGTTGACAAAAGTTTGGAAAATTCTATTCCGTTTGTGATGTCAAATGTGGTGGGAACGGCAAATTTATTGGAATATTTGAAGCATAATCAGCCGCAATGTCGCACCGTGATATTTTCTACGGACGAAGTGTTTGGCGCCGCGCCAGATGGTGTTTATTACAAAGAAGATGATTGCTTCAAGCCTTCTAATCCTTATTCGGCGGCTAAAGCGGGGCAAGAAATGATCGCATTCTCATTTGCCCATGCCTTTGGTATGCCGGTATTTACCACTCGCTCAATGAATATTATCGGCGAGCGCCAGCATCCGGAAAAGTTTTTGCCCAAAATTATCCGATCCATTCAAAATGGAGAAAAAGTGATGTTGCACGGCAAAGGAGAGAGCGATCAATCTTCACGATGCTGGATTCATGCGCGCAATGTTGCCGATGGGGTGATGTTTTTGCTGGATAAAGGAGAGCGGGAACAATTCTATCATATTGTGGGCGAAGAGCGCACGGTTTTGGAGATCGCTGATTGGGTGTCGCAGGCGATTAACGGCAAGAATCTTCCCAAGGACCAAATTGAATGGGTTGACTATCATACCGCCCGCCCCGGTCATGATAAGCGCTATGCTTTGGACGGTCAAAAAATGGCGGCAATGGGTTGGAAGCCTCCGGTTGATCTGGAAAATTCAATTAAAAAAACCGTTGAATGGACATTGAAAAATCCAAAATGGCTACATCTGTAAAATACGAAATTGAAAATCTTGAAACGCACAAAGATTCGCGGGGCTGGCTGGCGGAAATGATAAAGCGAGATGAAATCGCCGAAGATATTCGGCAGGTTTATATTGCGACCATTGAACCCGGGTCGGTGCGGGGGAATCATTACCACAAGAAAAGGATGGAGTGGTTTTTTATTGTGAACGGCGAGGCCGAAATTACCTTGGAAGATATAAAAAGAAAAGAAAGGGAAACTATCATGTTGTCGCCGGAGAAACCGCAAAGAATAACTATATATCCTGAAGTTGCTCATGTGGTATTCAATAAAGGGAAGCAAGCAGTTTATTTAGTGAGTGCCCAAAACAACATCTATGACCCTCAAAACCCCGACACTTTCGATTATAAAATCCTTTCTTCTTGATAACAAAACCGCAAAGCAAACTATATTCAAAAACACCTTTTGGCTAAGCTTTACGGGAATGTTCCAAAAAGGCATAAATTTTTTGGTTGTCGTCTGGCTGGCGCGGTATTTCGGTCCTGATGTTTACGGACAGTGGAATTTTGCGTTGAGTTTTGTTATTCTTTTTGCAGCTTTAAGTGATTTTGGTTTTGGATTTTTGGCGGTGCAAAAAATATCCAGAGATAAGTCTGAAATTGCCGGTTATATTCACAATTCGGTAGTGACAAAATCAATTTTAGGGTTAGTGAATTTAGGATTGATTGTTTTGGCGGTTAAACTTATGGGAAAAGGGCAAGACGCGGTAACATTGGTTTATTTTTTGGGGATTTATGCCATTATTAACACCTTTTCCGTTTTTTTTCAGTCCATTTTTCGAGCTAATCAAAAAATGCAATATGAAGCGATCTGTCAAATTCTGCAAAGCTTAAGTTTATTGATTTTAATCGTTTTTGTTTTTATTTTGCATCGCGGATCAATTTTAAATATAAGTTATATTTATATCGCTTCATCAATTATAGGGGTTTTGGCTTCCCTGATGTTTTTGCGTGATTATTTTTCGGAATTAAGAATATCATTGAATTTGCAGTCATACAAAAATACACTAAAGGAAGTTTGGCCGTTTGCTTACAGTGTTTTGCTTACCACCATTTATTGCAAGCTAGGAGTGATATTTTTATCCGCGATGAAAGGCGATCATGCAGTGGGAATTTTTAGCGCGGCGTATAATTTTGTGTTTTTATTTTTTTTACTTCCACAATATTTGACAGGCTCAATATATCCTTATTTTTCTAAATTATTTTCAGAAAATAAAGAACGATTAATGGCTAATTTTAAAAGGGTATTCAATTTATTTATTTTTTTGGCGTTATTCTTTAGCTCGCTTATCGGCTTGTTCGCTCCCCTTATTATAAAAATTGTTTATGGTGCGCAATATGACGCATCCATCGGTATTCTTCAATTTTTGTCTGTTGCCATATTTTTTGGTTTTGCAAAACAAATAATCAGTATTACATTATACTCGGTTAATTTTCAAAAGGAAGTGACTAAAGTGCAATCTTTCGCCATATTTGTTAATATTATAGGTAATATTGTTCTTATCCGCACAATTGGAATTTATGGAGCTGTTGTTATGGCGATATTGACGGAAGCGATCCTTACTTTCGGCTACTACTACTATTATCAAAATTTCCAAAAGATCGCTTTAGCATAAAAAATAAGAGCGACGAACAATTGACAAAATTCTCAAATATTTAATGCTTTAAAAAATATGGAAAAGAATATTTCCCTAAAAGAATTAAAAAAAGAATGCCAAAGAGATTCTTACGACTGTTGGTGTAGCCAGAAAATGCTTAATAAATTTTCTATTTACTTTACTTGGTTTTTTTCTAGAACATCCGTTACTCCCAATAAAGTTACTTTTTTAATGATTATCAGCGGAATTGCTGGAGGTGTATTTTTGGCGATGGGCAATTATATCAATGCTTTGGCGGGCGCGTTGTTTCTATATATTTTTTTAGTCCTTGATTTGACGGATGGGGAGCTCGCAAGATACAAAAAAATTTTTTCTAAAAGAGGCAAATTTTTAGATTTTGCGGCAAACGATATCGTTTTTACTTCCGTGTTTTTGAGCTTGTCTTTGAAAGTCTTTAATTCTGATTATAAACTATTAGGGTACGCGCTGTTTAATAATCCTCTTGTTTTAATTACGGGAGCGGGCACAGTGATCTTTTTCGCCTTTTTTAAATTATCTTCTTATTACGCCCAAGAAATAGATGAAAATTTGCAAAATTCTTTTTCAAAATTCAACGGATTCAATAAAAAAACCAAATCGATTGTATTAAAAATGGCAAATAACGTATTTTATGATACTGTCGTAATTATCGTGGCAATAATTGGCATAATTTTGGACATTCCTCAATATGTCCTCTTATTTTACGGTGTGGGGTATACGTTGCGTTATATGAGTATTATCTTTCTAAAAATGAGCAATAAGAGCATAAAATAAATTATGAAAGCGATTATTTTACTAGCCGGAACTGGAAGCAGGCTAAAACCTTTTACGAATGTTGTGCCCAAATGCTTAACGGAAGTTAATGGCACTCCGATTTTATTGAACGCTTTAAAAACTTTGGACAAGAAAAATTTTCGGGAAGCGGTGTTGGTCGTGGGATATCTGCATAAAAGCATTCGTAAGAGGATCGGAAACAAATTCGGTAATTTGAAAATCAAATATATATATAATGATTTGTATTATTGTACGAATAACGCATATTCTTTGTGGTTGGCAAGAGAGAATTTTGACGAAGGGTTTCTTTTAATGGAAGGCGATTGTTTTTTTGAGGAAAAAATCATTGACGCGGTCGTCAATGAAAGCGATTCAAGATCTTATTGGGTTGTCGATTTTTTTTCCAAGGAAATGGACGGTTGCAAGCTGGTCGCGGACGAAAATAAAAAAATAATTGATTTGGAGATTGTGGGAAGTGAAACACCTGCCACGCGACCGAATTTCTTTAAATCGGTTGGAATAGTAAAAATCGATAAAAATTTTGGTGCCGGTTTAAAAAAGCGGCTTGAAGAAGAAATTAATGACAGAAACACAAATATTTATTATGATCTTGTTTTCAAAAAATATCTCAAAGAATTTCCCATTCACATTTGTAATATTAATGGATTAAAATGGGCCGAAATAGACGATTTTCATGATTTAAGAATGGCCGAGGAAAAGTTTAAAAGCAAAAAGAAAATTATATTTATTGTTGCCGATGGAGCGTGCGATAACCCGTTAGAAGAAATAAAAGGAAAAACCCCGCTGGAAGCGGCAAAAAAATATAATATTGATTTTTTAGCAAAAGAAGGGTATTCGGGATTGCTACAAACCAGCTTTGATGGTTTGCCCGTCGGAAGCATTGTGGCCCATTTAGGAATTTTGGGATACGACCCTTTAAAATATCATCCTTTTGGAAGAGCATCGTTTGAAGCTCTTGCGCAAAATATTACACTCGGGCAAGGAGATGTCGCTTTCAGGTGCAATCTTATTTCGTTAAGCATCGATAGAAAGATATCGGACTTTACGTCGTCAATGATTTTAGATAAAACGGCGTCAAAAATTATTGAAAATTATAAAAATTTAATTCAAGACAAATACGGAAATAAGGTGGAATTATATCATGGTCAAAGTTACCGGAACATTTTGATTTTGAGAGATTTTTGGATATCTCCCGACGAGATTATTTGTTGCGAACCGCATAATAGCATCAATAGCAATATAAATGATGTTTTGATAAAAGGAAAAACCGCACGAGGGGTTAAAGCTGCCAGTTTTTTGAACAATCTTATGCTGGATTCAATAGATATCCTAAAAAAAATAAACTCCGAAATGAATTCTAAAACAGACATGTTATGGCTGTGGAGCGCATCCGTAGCGCCCAACGTTCCTTCATTTTTCGAGAAGCACAATATGAGCGGCGCGGTTGTTTGTGGGTCTGATTTTTTGGAAGGAATAGCTTGTGCGGCAGATATGGATTTTGATTATATTCCCACGGCTACGGGATATATAAACACCGATTATAAAAAGAAGCTTGAAAACGCTTTGTCCAAAATTAAGAGAAACGATTTTATGTTGATTCATATTAACGCTCCCGATGAAGAATCCCACCATGGGAATGTTTACAATAAAATCAAATCCATTGAATTAATCGACAAAAAAATCGTAGGGCCGATTCTAAAGTACATGAAAAATTTTTATTCTGACGGCAGTTACACAATAGTTTTTTTGGCGGATCATTATACATATACAGACTTGAAAGTTCACGGCGACGAGCCTGTTCCTTTTGTTGTGTATAATTCAGGCAAGGAAAAAGATAGTGTTAATTTTTTTGGCGAAAAAGAGATAATTGCCAAAAGCAAAAATTTTTTAAAAAGCTATGAATTAATGAGCTTTTTAACAAAAGATATTTAATATATGCAAAAAATTAACTATCAAAAAACAAAATCCTTTTGGCAAAACGAGGCAAAAAAGGCCGAAATCCGCGATTGCGACGAGTATAAATCAGGAATGCTCATCGACAACGACTTTATTGCGAGATACAGAAAAATTGAAGAAGAAAAAGTTTTTGAATCTATCGTTAATGTGAAAAAAGATGACATTATCTTGGAATTGGGATGCGGTAGCGGAAGGTGGACGTTTTTTTTGTCTGATAAATGCAAGTCTATTGTCGCTGTTGATTTTTCGGAAGATATGATTAAAATAGCCGAATTGATTCAAGAGAAAAAAAACGTAAAAAATATTAAATTTATCTGCGCCGAAGCGGAGAATTATTGCGATTATAGAAAATACGATATTATTTATCTTAGCAGTTTTATCCAATATTTAAACGATGAGGACATCAAAAAATTAATAGGCCATTTGGCGAAAATGTCTGGCAAAAGAACATTATTAATATCGCGCGATACGATTAGCTTAACGGGAGGCAGGATCATTAAAGATAAAGACTACCATGTAATTTACAGAACGGCGGACGAATATAAAAATATGTTCGCAAAATATGGCTTTAAGACGGTGAGAAAACAGGAAAGCTATGTCGCTCCGTTTTTATCTTGCAGGTTTGGGTTAGAAAAAAAAATTCCTTTTAAATTATTATATTTTCTTGAATCGTTCGCGTTTAAAAAAATATCTCGCTTGAAGTTTTTTTTCGACGACGTTTTTCGTAGAAGAGAGACCGGGCACTTTTTTTTCGTGTATGAAAAAACAAATTAAAAAAAACGAAAAAATTTTGGGAATATTGGGAGGAATGGGGCCTTACGCTACAGTGCATACTTTTAAAAAAGTTTTGGATAAATTTAACGCGAAAAAAGATTGGGATTATCCAAGGATCATAATCGACAATAATCCGAAGCTTCCCAGCAGAGTCAGAGCCATTTTATTCAATGAATACAAGCGGGAAATATCGAATGGTATGCGCAAGAGCATAAAAAATTTGATTAAATGCGGTGCCAATATAATATTTATCCCATGCAATACCGCGCATTATTTTATTGATGAGATTAAAGTATCCGCGAAGATTTTCGATATAATCGCCTTGATTATTGAAAAATGCAAGTCGGAACACTATAAGAAGATCGGCGTTCTCGCGTCGGAAGGAATTGTAGACGCTGATGTTTACGGCGAGTATTCCATGTGTAAAAATATTGATATAAAGTATCTCCGGAAAAAAGAACTTGAGAACACGAGAAAAATCATAGAAGACGTTAAACAAAACAAAATTTCAGCGCGAACGAAGAAAAAATTAATTGCCCAGATCAATCTTTTTGAGGATGTTGATTGCGTCATAATGGGCTGCACTGAGCTTTCAGTGGTTTGGGATTTGCTTAATGGCAGGGAAAAATCAAGCTTTAGGTATCCTGTCTTGGACGCTTTGGACGTGTCAATAAATAAAATTTCTTTGTATTTGAAAAGTTGAATAATTATGGCTTATCCAAGGGTTTCGATCATAATTTTGAATTGGAATGGACTAAAAGATACGATTGAGTGCTTGGATTCGCTTAAGAAGATCACTTATCCGAACTATGAGGTGATCGTAGTTGATAATGCCTCCGAGAAGGACGAGGCGGGTTTTTTGCAAAAAAAATATGGCGATTATGTTTGCACGATTAGGACGAAAGAAAATCTTGGATTTGCCGGCGGAAACAACATCGGCATCAAGCGGGTTTTAAAAGAAGGGAAGAGCGAATATATCTTGCTTTTAAATAACGATACCGTAGCCGAGCCAAATTTTTTGAATGAATTGGTGAAAGTTGGAGAACAAAGCGGGGAAATAGGAATGATCGGCGGGAAAATATACTATTATTATCAGCATGATAAAATTTGGTATGGCGGTGGCAGGATTGATTTGTTGGCTTTAAGGGCGCCGCAGAATACCAAAGAATTTTCAAATATTCGGAATACAAGCTTTGTCACCGGATGTTTAATGCTTATTAAAACCGAAGTTTTTGAAAAAATAGGATTATTAAGCGAAGATTATTTTTTAACGGTTGAGGATTGGGATTTTTCGTATCGTGTTGGAAGAAAATTCAATATGAAAATAACGCCGCACGCAATAATATATCATAAAGTAAGCACCGCCACGGGCGGCGAGAATTCACCATTCAATACATACTACTGTCATAGAAATAAATGGATTTTTTTGAATAAGTTTGCTAATAATCCAATTAATAAAATTATTGCAATATCAGTATATCTCTTGCGGTTTTTATTAGCAGGATTGTTTTTGGTCTTTCGAATAAATGTAAAAAATAACAATGCGATTATATTTGCCACTATTAATGGTATTAAAGGAGAGAGAGGCAGAGTTAAGATGCAAAACCTAACAATTGCTAATTGAAATGGATATCTTATTTTTCACATTATTTGCCGCGATAGCTGTTTGTATTTTTCTTATATCCTATTTTTATTATCAAGATATCTTTAATCCGATGGGTATTTTTGGTGCGGTATGGTTTATAAGCATTGCGATTTCCCAGCTTATGCTTTCGGAAATACAAGAACCATGGATAGCATCCACGTGGTTTGTCGTTCTCGCAAGCGCAATTTGTTTTTTTGTGGGCGCGTTGATTGTCTCAAGTATTTTGTCAAAACAAGAACTTTTTTCTCAATTTAAGCTTCCATCCAATCATTATTCGCACTTTCGGTTGAGAAAGTCGATTTTGGTCATTTTTTTTATAGCGACATGCGCTTTTATTTTTGAGGTTTATAAAAATGGCGGAATGCCTCTTTTTGCCGAAGCTAAAATCGGCAGTTATATGGGTTTTGGCGTTCGCTATGTGCATTATTTGACTGTGTTGCTTATAGTTGTTTGCGTCCTAAGTTATCTATATAAAAAACTATTTCCATTAAAAAATAAATTATTATTTAACGCAATATTGGGGGCGTCTTTATTTATGCTTTTTTCTATGCTGGGGACGGATTATTTGTTGTTTGTGCTTGCGGGAATATTCGTAATAAAAAATTACATCGAAAAGAAAATAAATATTGCTCAATTGGCTGGTTTTTTTATCGTTGCCATTTTAATGTTTTCGGTTGTTACTAGCTTTATACGCTCAAGCTTTTCCGATACTACTTATGTGAAAGATATAGGAGTGCCCACGATAAACATACCCGATCGTTTTTCATTTCTTTTCCTTCCTTACACCTATATTGCGATTAATTTCAATAATTTGCAGATAGAGATTTTGGAAAGGGATAATTTTTACTATGGAGGAGCAACATTTTTACCTATATGGGCATTTACTTTCCAAAAAAGTAATAATTTTAATATTGAATATAATATAGGACCCGGAGGATTTACTGTTGGCACTTATTTAAGGACTTATTATGTTGATTACGGATTGCTTGGGATTATTATTTTTCCGTTTATTTTGGGATTTTTAATAATGCTCTTATATTACAGCTTGCGACATCGCCCGACGATTTTAAAAGTTCTTATATATGGGTTGGTAGTGCATGATTTGATTCTTGTCTTTTTTGCAAACTCTTTTGCTTTGCCCACGAGTTGGTTTTTTGTTGCCGTTTATTTAATTGTGGATACTTATTGTCGTGAAGGATTATTTTTTTCTAAAAAATTAAGATATGAAACAAGTTAGCGTTATCGTGCTCAATTGGAATGGGAAAAGATTGCTTGAAGAATGCTTCGACGCTTTGTGCAAGCAAAGTTTTAATGATTTCGAAACAATCTTGGTTGATAATGGCTCAAAAGATGGGTCGGTGGAATTTATAAAAAAAAAATTCCCCAAAATTAAAATTTTAGCATTACCTAAAAATGTTGGCTTTGCGCGTGGAAATAACGAAGGCATCAAAATCGCGAAAGGAGAATATATTGCTTTATTAAATAACGACACTAAAGTTTCACCGGATTGGTTGAAAGAATTATATCAAGGCATAACAAGCGATGCAAGAATTGGGTTCTGCGCTTCAAAAATGATTTTTTATTCCAATCGGGGAAAAATAGACACCGCTGGTGACAGCTATTCACGATGTGGCGCGCCGTTTAAGAGAGGATGTCGCGAGGGGGCAGATAAATATAATGTCATGGAAAAAGTTTTCGGCGCTTGCGCGGGAGCGGCCATTTACCGTAAATCAATGCTTGACGATATTGGCTTGTTAGACGAGGATTTTTTTCTGGGGTTTGAAGATAGCGATTTAAGTTTTCGGGCACAATTAGCGGGGTATGAGTGTTTATATATACCAAAAGCGGTTGTTTTCCATAAGGTTAGCGCTACGATCGGCAAAACCAGCAAATCTCAGGTTTATTACGGTCAAAGAAATTTGGAATATGTATATTTTAAAAATATGACTGCGGGATTAATGCGTAAATATTTCTTTTCGCATTTGGTTTACAATCTTGTAGCATTTGTTTATTTTACAATAAAAGGTAGGGGATGGGATTTTTGTAAAGCCAAATTATTTTTTTTGGTAAATTTCGGTAAAATAATGAAAAAAAGAATTATTGTTCAAAAAAGTCGCAGAGTGAAAGATCAATATCTTGATAAAGTAATGGAAGGTGATTGCTTTAAGTCAAGAATCAAGGCAAAATTATGAAATTATCAATAATTATTGTAAATTATAACAGTAAAAAAATAGTAAAGGAATGCTTGGTTTCTGTTTTCAGTAATTTGAAAAAATCTATTTACGAGGTGATTGTTTCTGACAATGGTTCAACTGATGGAAGTATTGAGATGATCAAAAAAGAATTTGCGCAGACGCGGCTTGTTGAAAACAAAAAGAATATTGGATTTGCCGCGGCCAACAACAGGGCCATAGAAATGTCAAGAGGGGAATATATCTTTTTGCTTAATCCCGATACGGTGATTTTGGATGAGAGTATTTTCAAGTTGGTCGAATTTATGGATGATAATAAGAATATTGGCGCGGTGGGTCCGCTAGTTGTTAATGCTGATGGCAGTATGCAAAAGCAATGCAAAAGAGGCAATCCTGATTTTTGGAATTCTTTTACTTATTATTCCGGTTTATGGAAATTATTTCCGCGCGATAAAAAGTGGCAAAAAATTTTCGGAGGCTATTTTTTGCTGGATAAACCAAATGATTTAATTTGCGAGGTGGGCAGTTTGAGTGGAGCGGCGATGATTGTTAGAAAATCCATCATCGATAAAGTTGGTCTAATGAATGAAGAATATATAATGTATTGGGATGATCTTGATTGGTGTTTTCGCATAAAAGATGCCGGATGGAAGATTTATTATTTTCCTGAGTCAAAAATAATTCATTATGGGGGGGTCGGCGGATCGCAGATACATGCATTTAAAAATCTATGGTATTTCTATCATGGCGCTTGCGTTTACTATAATCATTTTTTTGCCCAAAGAGATTTCTTTGTTGTAAGATTTCTGTATTACGCGGGTGTTTGGACGGTTTTCGTACTAAAAATAATAGTTAACTTCTTTAGAAAAGAAAAAATAATCGGTTCCCAAAAGCCTAGTTCAAAATAATTTTAGAGCGTTGAATAGTTGTTAAATTTTGCCAATTTAAGAATTATTCGTGTTTAAGTTTTTTCTAAATTTGACAATTTCGTCGATTATTCAACGACTTCAATTTATATAATTCAAAAATATGAAAATATTAATTACCGGAACGTCGGGATATTTTGGCGGATTGTTTTTGAAAAAAATGATTGCCGACAAAAAAATAACAAAAATATACGCGA
>CAYOLX010000021.1:0-12845 GCA_964404915.1 uncultured Candidatus Saccharibacteria bacterium
AAACCAAATCGCCGTCCGGGTGCGGTGATTCGTCTTCGGCGGTGCTGACACAATCTTGCGTGTCGCCGATATCGCCAGTGGTTACCAATACCACCAATGCCAATCAAACGATGACGCGGCCGTTATTATCGGTGTCCACCAATCGCGCGGCAACATGCCAATTCAATGAAAACGGGGGTTTTGCCTATCCGGCGGGCACTACTTTTGACACCACCGGCGGTTATAACCATAATTCGCAATTGCCGGAGACCGCCAACGGCAAAAAAACTTGCTATGTCGTCTGTCGCGACAATACCACCGGCGGAATAAGCGACGCGTTGAAGATTGAATTTACCGTGAATGTGGAAAGCGTGCCGATTATTGCCAGCGTCACTCCCGCCGAACAAACCGGCGCCAATCCCGCGTTGTCGGTGACCACTGACCGGCCGGCGATCTGTCAATATCAAAAAGACAGCGCGTTTTCTTTCGGGAGCGGCGCGCCGCTTTCCACCACGGACAATTACAGCCACACTGTTTCCGTCGCGAATTTATCCGATGGAGATTATTTGTTCTATGTGATTTGCAAAAATAACGATACCGGAACGATAAGTCTGGCAAAACAAGTTGCCACCAAATTGCGCCGCCAATCCCCGGCCAACGCGCCGGCGATCACCAACACCACCGCGGTGGCGCAAGCGACGGATAATCCGATCTTATCCGTTTCCACCAATATCGCCGCGGCTTGTCAGTATCAAAAAGACGCTCCATTTGCTTATGGACAGGGTTTAAGTTTCTCCCGCGATAATGACAAAAAAAATCACCAAGCCCAGTTGAATAATTTGGCAGATGGCACCCACACTTACTATGTGGTCTGCAAAAACGATACTGCCGAAGCGCAAAGCGAATCAATGATGATTATGTTTGTGGTGAATGCTGGCCAAGCGGATGTTTGCGCGGATTTGGTTTCCAATGACCGCAAGAACAATGCCAATCGTTCCTATTGGGGCAATCAAAATTCAAATTCGGCATATTTGTGGCAGGCGGTGGAAACCGGTACGCGCGACAAATTTGAAAAAGTGGATTGGCACGCGGGATATCAGTTCACGCCGGAAAAGGACGGCAAAGTGAGTCAGCTTTGCGGCAATTTTGCCGCCGGCACCGCCAACCGGGTGTCGCTCTATGACGGATCCTATACCGAGCTTGCCGGCGTTCAAATTACCGGTAACGACGCGTGGAAATGCGCCGATATCGCGCCGGTGGAAATCAAAACCGACCGCCGTTACTATGTAATCGCCCGCATTGACAATAATCCGGTCTATTTTGAATATAAATCGGGAATGTTGCCCAAGAGAACCGGAAACGCGGTGATTGAGGCCGGCATCCGGCAGTCGGCCGGACAGCAGGCGTTTGATTATGATATTCGCAAATATGATTATATGATTTTCGGATTGGTGGACGCGCGCGTTTCTTGGTCGCCGGCAACACTCAACGGTCCGGCATTTATTACCGCCGGTCCGAACGGGACAGTGGCGGGTGATAGCACGGTGTTGTCATTGATCACTTCGGGAGCGTCCGAATGCCGTTTTGGCCGCGAGGATGTTGATTACGCGCAAATGAGTTATTTGATGGGCAAAACCGCCGCGGATAATTTCGCGCAAAAGGTTTGCGGTTTGGAAGCGGGCGATTACACCTTCTATGCTCGGTGCCGTAATACCGGCGGTGCGGAAAACAACATGTCAGCGGCAATAACTTTTACCATCACGCAATAGAAAAACATTGAACATTGAACATTGAACATTAATTATCACTAATCAATAATCATTAAACAAATATGAATTTGCTTAAGAAAATTTTTAGGGGCAAATTAGCGATTGCCGGGTTGGCGATTGCCGGAGCGGCGCTTGCTTTCAATTTTGCCGCCGCTTCCGGTCCGACTCTGAAAAATGTCAATCCTCAAGGCACGGTGACATCCTCTTCGGTTAATATCACCTTGGAAACCGTGGATTTGGCGCGTTGCCGTTATTCAACCAATGATTCGGCATATGAGAGCATGGGCAATGAAATGTACACTCCCGACGGTCTTTATCATTCGGGATCAATCGGCAATCTGGCAAAAGGATCCTATACTTATTATGTTCGTTGCCGCGATTTTGAAGGCAATGCCAACAGCGCCAGCACGGTGGTAAGTTTTACCGTGGGCGAAATCACTTGCGTGGGCGCCAATTGTCCGACCAATCCGCCGGTTTTGGGTAATCCCCCTGTGCTTTCGGGGTTTTCGCCTACCGGCACGGTGACCAGCAAATATGTCACATTATCGGTGACGACCGATAAGGCGGCATCCTGCCGTTATAGCTGGTATGACAAGGATTATGAGGCAATGACAAATGAAATGTACACTCCCGACGGTCTTTATCATTCGGGATCAATCGGCAATCTGGCAAAAGGATCCTATACTTATTATGTTCGTTGCCGCGATTTTGAAGGCAATGCCAACAGCGCCAGCACGGTGGTAAGTTTTACCGTGGGCGAAATCACTTGCGTGGGCGCCAATTGTCCGACCAATCCGCCGGTTTTGGGTAATCCCCCTGTGCTTTCGGGGTTTTCGCCTACCGGCACGGTGACCAGCAAATATGTCACATTATCGGTGACGACCGATAAGGCGGCATCCTGCCGTTATAGCTGGTATGACAAGGATTATGAGGCAATGACATTGGCATTTACCAGCAACAACAAGCTCTATCATGTCGCGTCGGCAACGCTTTCCAACGCCGGCAATTATAATTATTATGTTCGCTGCAAGGATGAAGCCGGTAATGTCAACTCTCCGGCGGGTAGAATCGCGTTTTATTACTATGTTTATGTTGCTCCGACAACAACGGTGACGACAACGCCCCCGGTGACAACTCCCAAAGATACTGTGCCGCCGACAATATCGGGAATGTCGCCGTCGGGCGCGGTGACGACCAAGGAAATCACTTTGTCGGTTGCCACCGATGAAACGGCGACTTGCCGCTACGCGACCAGCGACTTTGATTATGAGTTGATGCCCGATAGTTTTGGCGACGCGGGCGTTTCGCACAGCAAAACAATCACTTTGGCGGCGCCCGGAGAGTATCTTTATTATGTGCGATGCGTTGATGAGGCAAAAAATAAGAATACGATTTCAGGGCAAATAAAATTCACCTATTCTTTGCCTGAAGGACCAAAAATCGTTGATCTTGAGCCGTCGGGCGGCGTGGTTTATCAAGGCAGCGTGGCGTTGATTGCCACTACCGACAAGGAGGCATCTTGCCGATTCGCGGAAAATGATGTTGATTATGATCGAATGGGAGATTTTTTTGACACCGGCGACGGACTTTTCCACCAGGCGTTCGTTGATTTGCCTGATTATGGCTTTTATTCTTATTATGTGCGCTGTATGGATAAAAGCGGCGTTTTGGGGGCAAAATCAGAAGTTATCAGTTTTGAATATCAAAATCCCAATCCGGTATCTGAAGAAATGCCGGTTGAGCCGGAACCGATAGTCTGCGAGCAAATTCAGATCGGCGCTAAAGATGGAGCGTGCGATAAAACGCTGGATTGTGTTTGCGACCCTGATTGTCCGGGGACTGGCGATGACGCTGATCCCGATTGCGCCGACATTGAACAGCCGTCGGGCGGAGGCGGCGGCTGGGTCGCGTTATTATTAATCGGATTGATTTTATTGATTATCATTATAATCATTATCATTATTGTTAAACGAAAAAATGCCGAGGAAGAAGACGTGGAACTGCCCTGAAATAGTAAAGCTTAAAACGTAAAGCGTAAAGCGTAAAGCGAAAAATCAAAACGCGCCCAAAGAGCGCGTTTTTAATGATTCAATGTTTTAATGTTTAAATGTTTCTATGACAAATTATAGGAGATTTTTTTGATTTTGTAGATGATTTTGTTGTTTTCTCCCGTTGCCGCCGAATCGCCGATTTTTTTTCCCAGCAAAAGCTGTCCCACTGGCGATTCGTTGGAAATGCGTCCGGCGTCCGGATCGGCTTCCAGAGTGCCCACCAATGTCAATTCTTCGTCTTTGCCATTGATGTTCACCAGGACTGTGGCGCCGATGCCCACTTCTTTTTGGTTGTTTTTTGCCGGCGCTTTAATGAGACGGGCGTTTTTAATGATATTTTCAAGTTCAACGAGCCTGATATCAAGCAGGCTTAAATCTTCCTGAAAAGCGATAAATTCGGGATTGACATCTTCGGAATGAAGAATTGCCGGCGCCTCGCCTTTGGTTTTGGCCAGCTTGATTTGTTTTAGCGTTTCGTAGTCGGCGTTAATTTTTTTAAGTCCTTGCCGAGTCAAATAGAAGTTTTTTGCTTCCATATCAGTTGCCTCCGTCTGCCGCTTTCTGCCTGGTTTTAATGCGGCAAGAAGCGCCTTTAAGGCGGCGGTGAAAAATCTGTTATCTCCATTGTAGGCATTGCCGTTTTTTTGTCAATTGTTGATAATAATCATATAATCATATAATCATATAATCATTTAATCATGAATCATGAATCATGAATAATGAATCAATGGATCTTTTATAATGATTAATCAAGAGTTGGCAAAAATTTTCTATGAAATCGCGCAGATGCTGGACGCGGAAAATGATCGTTTCCGCCCGATTGCTTATCGGCGCGCGGCGCGATCATTGGCGGATTTGCCTGAAGATGCCGGCGTGATTTATCGGCGCGGGGGCTTGGCGGCGCTGGAAGAAATTCCGGGCGTGGGAAAAGGCATTGGCGAAAAGATTGAGGAATATGTTTTGCGCGGCGAAATTGCCTATCACAAAGAATTAAAACGGCGTTTTCCGGCGGCATTGGGAGAAATTGCTGCGGTGGAAGGATTGGGAGCCAAGAGAGCCAAGTTTCTTTTTGAGAGATTGGGAGTTAAAAATTTAAAAGAATTGGAGCGCGCCGCCCGCGCGGGAAAAATTGCCGCGCTGGAAGGTTTTGGCGAAAAATCGCAAACCAATATTTTGCAAGCGGTGATGTTTCAAAAAAAAGCGGGCGGACGCTTGTTATTGGGCCATGCTTTGCCGCTGGCATTGGAAATCAAACGGCGATTGGAGGAATTCGGCGGTTTGGCGCGGGTGGAAATTGCCGGTTCATTGCGCCGGCGAAAGGAAACCATCGGCGATATTGATTTGCTGGCGGTAACCAAGCCGGGCGCGTCCGCGGACGCGGCAATGGATTTTTTCACTTCGCTGCCGGAGATTGAAAAGATTTGGGCTAAGGGTAATACCAAATCTTCGGTTCGGACGCGCGCTGGCATTGATATTGATTTGCGGCTGGTGCCGGCCGAATCGTTCGGGGCGGCATGGCAATATTTTACCGGCTCAAAAGAGCACAACATTATTTTGAGGCGGATTGCCAAAGAGGAAGGGTTAAAACTTTCCGAATACGGATTGTTTGCCGGCAATCGCGCTATTGCCGGCAAAGACGAGGAAGAAATTTATGTTAAACTGGGAACGAAAGCGATTCCGCCGGAGTTGCGCGAAAACGGCGGCGAAATTGAAGCGGCGCGAAAAGATTGTCTGCCGGATTTAATTGGATATGGCGGTTTGCGGGGAGATTTGCATTGTCATTCCGATTGGGACGGCGGCGATGATTCCATTGAAACATTGGCCGCTTTTGCCAAAGAAATGGGCTATGAATATCTTGGCATTGCCGATCACACCAAATTTTTAAAAATTGAAAATGGTCTTGACGAAAAACAATTGGCGGAGCGCAATCGGGAAATTGATAAATTAAATGAATCAAACAAGGAGTTTAAAATATTGAAAGGATGCGAAGCAAATATTTTAAATGACGGCGCGGTTGACATTGACGGCGCTGCGCTGGCGGATTTGGATTTTGCCATCGCGGGCGTTCATTCCAATTTAAAAATGGAGCGAAAAAAAATGACCGCCAGAATAATTCGCGCGATGGAAAATCCGTTTATTGACATTATTTCCCATCCGACCGGCAGGTTATTAAAAAAACGGCCGGAATGCGAAATTGATTTTGACAAAATATTGGCGGCGGCGGCGGCGACCGGCACAATATTGGAAATCAACGCCTTTCCCGACCGGCTGGATTTAAACGATCGGCACATTCGCGCGGCAAAGGAGCGAAGCGTAAAAATGATTATCAACTCCGACAGCCATCGCGCCGCGCACTTGTTTTTTGCCGAGTTTGGCATCGCGCAAGCGCGGCGCGGTTGGGCGGGGGCAGCCGATATTGTCAATACTCTGCCGTGGTCGGAATTGCAAAAAACATTGAAAAGAAACAAAAAAAGCGTAAATTAAAGAAGAAATTATTTTGAATCGCAAAACTTGTTGAGGCGAGTGTTTTCGCCGGAGCATTATTTTGCGCGACCGGCGCAAAATACTAGAAAATTTTATAGCAATAAAATTTTCGCGCTCCGCGAAAATACTTGCCGAATAAGAGTTTTGCAATTCAAGTGAATTATTTTTATTAAAACCATATGAAATTTGAAAAATCCGCCGGCGCGATCGTTTTTTGCCGCGCGCCGGACGGCCAAAATCAATTTTTGTTGCTGCATTATCCGTCAATGTCCCATCGCTCAAAAAGAGACTATTGGGATTTTGTCAAGGGCCATGTGGAGAAAGGCGAAGATGAGATTGCCACGGTGCGCCGCGAAGCCGCCGAAGAAACGGGATTAAGCGACTTGGAATTTATCGGCGGGTTTCGCGCGGCGATGAAATATTTTTTTCGCCATAAAAATGATTTGATTTTTAAAACCGCCGTTTTTTATTTGGCAAAAACTGGAACTGAAGCTATCACGCTTTCAGGCGAGCACAATGATTATATTTGGCTGTCCTATCAAGATGCTTATCAATTATTGTCGTTTGACAATGCCAAAAAAATATTTCGCGCCGCCAATGGTTATCTGGCAAGAAACGAAAAAGACAATTGATGATGGCATATCAACCCATCAACTCATCGCTACCCCTGAGTGCGGGCGATACAAATACCAACAATTTCCTTTGCGCCGGCATATTTTAAAACTTTGGCGCATTCTTCCATTGTCGCGCCGGTGGTGGCGACATCATCTATCAAAAAGATTTTTTTTCCGGCAACCGCTTTTTTGTTTTCACAGATAAACGCGCCGCGCAAGTTCTCCATTCTTTGGCGTTGCGAAAGCTCGGCTTGACAAGCGGTTTCCTTGATTTTTACCAAACTGTCGCATAGGGGAATTTGCCAGATAGCGGATAATTTTTCGGCTAAGTCTCGGGCTTGATTGAAACCGCGCCCCCGCATTCTTTTGTTTGCCAGCGGAACAAAAACAAGATTGAATCCTTTCGGGTTTTGCCCGCACAAAGAAAAATGTCCGGCGATGATTTTTGCCAGCGGCAATGCCAACTCGCGGCAAAACGGCTCATATTTAAACGCGTGAATGATTTTCTTGACGCGCGGGTTTTCGTAGGCGCAAGGCGAATAAATGTCGGAAAGATATTTTTTTGTTTTATCGCGGCGATGAACGGGGGAAATATCCATCAACGATTGGCAATCGGCACAAAGAAAAGCGCCGTAAGCCGAACAAAAAAAGCATCTTTTCGGAAACAGCAATTCTTTAATGCCGGCAAATATTTTTGGCATATTGCGGTTAATTTTGTTTGCGGTTATGATGTAATTATAATAATAATTAAAAATGCAAAAATCAAAATAACAATGAAAAATTTAAAATTTGAATGCGTTTCAATTTTTAATTTCAAATTTTCATTTTGATTTTTGACTTTTAAATTTTACATTTGATTCGTGTTGCCAAAATTGTTTTCCAAAAAATTTCTGGGGATTGATATCGGCACTTTTTCGCTGAAATTGGTGGAGTTGGCAGAAGCGGGCGAGAATTTTTCGTTGTCCAATTACGGACAGTATGACATTGAGCCAAATCAAAATCTTGGCATGGTTGATTCTGAAAGAAAGATAATGGCAAGTTTTTCGGCTCAAGAAATTGCCGAGATTATTCAGGCGATAATGTCGGAAGCCAAAATGAAAACTCGGCAATGCGCTTTTTCCATTCCGGATTTTTCAACATTTTTCACCACCTTTTCTTTGCCGGCAATGACCAAAAAAGAATTATCCGACGCGGTGATATTTGAAGCGCGGCAACATATTCCTTTGCCGATTGACAGCGTTACCGTCGATTGGCAGTTGATTGGCGGTGAATTCGGCAAATCGGACAAAATGGAAATCGCGATGACGGCCATTCCTAACGAAGTAATTGCCAAATATAGGGATATTGCGGCAAAAGCGGGTTTGCAATTGGCGCTGATAGAGGCGGAAGCTTTTGGCTTGGCGCAGGCGTTGATTTCCAAAGAAGAATTGCGCCCAGTATGCCTGATTGATATCGGAATTCAAAGCACAGTTTGCAGTTTGATGGAAAATCAAGTTTTGCGGTATTCTCACAGTTTTGATCGCGGCGCGGATTATTTATTCAAGGCACTTATCCGTCAGTTGCCAATCAGCCGGGAAATAATCCAATCAATTGAGAAAAGTTGCGGACTTCAGGCATTTTCATTCATTGAACCGGACATAAAAAACAATATGAGAAATATCTTTAGGGATTCTTTTTTGCCAATACTCAAAGAAATTGAAATGGCATTGGCTGAATATCGCCGGTCCTCGGGCATTGAGATCGCAAAAATTATTCTTTCGGGCGGCGCGGCTGCTTTGCCGGAAGTAATGGATCAATTCAAAAATTATTTTCAAAAAGAAACCGAAATTGCCGATCCGTTCGCAAAAATAAATTATCCAAAAGAAATGCAAGAGGAGATAAAAAAAATCGGTCCGGCATACGCGGTGGCGGTTGGAATGGCGCGCCGGGGGTTTAATCTGATGAATAAAAAATGATTTTTCTTTTTCTTATCCTTGCCATTAAAAATAATTATGCGATAATAAATTGCGACGGGTAAATAAAACTGGATTATTTTAAAAAATATGGTTAACGAAATTTCAAAACGGCCAGAAGTCTTTTTGGAAAACGCAGTTTTCTATTTTGCGTTTTTTTTGTTGTTATTTGTTATTTCCGGTTTTTTCTATTTTCGCCATGAGGTTAATCGGGCGAATGAAGAAATGGCTGTTCTTGACGTGCAATGGACAAAAATGAAAACCGAAGAACAAAAGGGATTGGAAAGCCGGGTGGTGGCGGCGCGCCGCCGGATGTCTGATTTTTCAAAGATAATGGAAGAGCGCTATTCCGCGGTCAATTTCTTTTCAGAATTTGAAAATATGGTTTTTTCCGGAGTTCATTATTCCAAGTTAATCCTTGATTTTTCTAAAAATTCCGTTTCCTTAACCGGGCACGGAAATAATTTTTCCGATGTCGCAAGGCAGGGGACGAAGTTTTCCGCGGCAAAATCCGTTCTGGTTTCGTGGCCGTTTACAAAAATTATGATTACCGAAGACGGTAAAATCAATTTCGATGCCGATCTTTCGATGGATCCCAATGCGAAAAATTTCAAATACGCGCGATAAAATGCCGGCTTTTTGCGGCGGACCGATTGGGTAAGTCGATATTATTTTAAAAAAAATATGTCAAGAAATTATTTGGAAGCGTTCGCGATTATTATTATCACTTTCGGTTTGGGATTTTTCTTGGTTATGCCGAAGTATCAAGAATTGCAAACCGTCAACACGCGCATCAAAGAAAAAAAAGCTGAAATTGCCGCGCAAGCGAATTATTATGCCGGACTTGAAGCGATGATGAGCGATCTTGGCCGTTACCATGAAAACTTATCAAAGATTGATGCCGCTTTGCCCGAAGGTTTGGACGCGCCGGCGGTGATGAACTTTGTTCAAGCCGCGGCGATGCAGGCCGGGTTGGCGTTGCAAGATATCAGCTATACGGGGGCGGGGAAAAACATTTCACCTGTTTCGGGGACATCTTTGCCCAGCTATGAAGTTTCATTGAAAGCTTCCGGATCATATGGAAATTTCAAGAATTTTTTGTCAATCGTTGAACGATCCAGCCGGCTGATTTCAGTGATTTCCTTGAGCGTGAATGCCAAATCCGACATCTCCAATCCGAATGACGGCGCGAATCTGATCGCGGAGAAGAAAGAGTCGGCTTCTTCTGATAAGATTCTTGATTATGAGATTAAAATCTCGGCCAACTATTATGACGCCGCCGCAAAATGAATTGTTTAATTTTAAAAACAACAGATCCGGCGCGCGGAAAATCACGCGACGGGCATGATGAACCAATATGGCAATAACTTTTCAAGAAAAAAGCAATTTGGGGAAAAATGCCGCGATTGTTATCGTTTTGGTCGCGTCATTTTTTGCTGTGATTTTTTTAATCGGGTATTTTTTGCGGGAAAATATTTTGCCGGCTTCGGAAATGTCAACGGCGCCGCAGAATATTGATATGGAAATGTTGCAGGACCCGCGTTTGGCGGAAATGGATTTTTTTCCTGAAATCACGGTCATTGAAAATAATGAACCGCGCCTGAATCCCTTTGTTGAATATTCGGCAACATCAAGTGAAAATATGGTCTTTTAATGTCTTTTTTAACCCAACAATTGATTAATGCCGGCGTCATCAGCCAAGAGCAAAGCGCCAAGTTGGAATCGGACTTGAAAAATAATCCCGGTAAAACCGAAGAGGAAATAATTATTTCCCGCGGATTGGTGGAGGAAAAAAAATTATTTAAACTCAAAAGCGAGTGGCTGGGAATTGATTTTATCGGTGAAAGCCCGGAAGATCTTTCATTGGAGATTTTGCAGACCATTCCCGAAGATACGGCGAAATTTTATCGAATGATTCCCTTGGGAAAGAAAAAGGGCGGGTTTGTCATCGGCATGGTTTTTCCCGAAGATTTGAAAGCGCAGGAGGCGCTTAAGTTTTTGGCGCGCAAAAATAATTTCACTTATCAAGTTTTTTTAATTACGCCAAAAATTTTCGGCGAAATTTTGGCAAAATATCGCGACTTAAAAAAAGAGGTTGGGAAAGCGTTAGAAGAGTTTCAAAAGGAAGAATCGCAAACAAAAGTTAACCGTCCCAAGCCGGGGGAGGAAATAATTTCCGGGGTCCAGGACGCGCCGATTACGAAGATTGTGAATGTGATTTTGCGCAACGCGATTGATGGCGGCGCTTCCGATATCCACATTGAGCCTGGGAGGTCAAAGTTGCGTGTTCGTTTTCGGGTTATGGGCGACTTGTTTTCATCAATTTTTCTTCCGTTGAATATTGCCAGTGCGGTGCTGGCGAGAATCAAGATAATGTCAAATATGAAGATTGACGAGAATCGCGTGCCTCAAGATGGCCGCTTTTCCATGAGTGTGAATGAAAAAAATTATGATTTTCGTGTTTCCACCTTGCCCACGGCGCTGGGGGAAAAGGTGGTAATGAGAATTTTGGATCCTGATGCCGGCGATAAAACTTTTGAAGATTTGGGGCTCGACGGCCGCAATCTTGAGCTGATGAGAAAAGCAATTGATGAACCGTTTGGTTTGATTCTGGTGACCGGTCCGACTGGTTCGGGGAAAAGCACCACGCTCTACGCGGTTCTGCAAGAAATTAACAACGAGAAAATAAACATTATCAGCCTGGAAGATCCGGTGGAATATTTTTGCGATGGCGTCAATCAATCACAAGTGCGCCCGGAAATCGGTTTTGACTTTGCTTCGGGCCTGCGCAGTATCTTGCGCCAGGATCCGGATGTGATTATGGTAGGCGAGGTGCGCGACGAAGAAACGGGAATGCTTACAATCCATTCGGCATTAACCGGACACTTAGTTTTGTCAACTTTGCATACTAATGATTCATTAGGAGTGGTGCCGCGTCTTGTCGATTTAAAAATTCATCCTTATCTTATTCCTTCCACCTTGGTGTTGGCGCTGGCGCAACGGTTGGTGCGCCGTCTTTGTCCCGATTGCCGCAAGCAGATTGAAGCGAAAGGGTTTTTGAAAGAAAAAATTATTGCTGAGTTTGCCGCGATTCCCGAAAAATCCCGCGGCGGCGCGGTTTTGCCGGATCCGATTATGATTTGGGAGCCGGTCGGATGCGCAAAGTGCAAGCGGCAGGGATTTTCCGGGCGGGTGGGGATTTTTGAAACGTTGGAGATGACGCCGGAATTGAGCGAAATTGTTTTAAAAGATCTTTCCGAAGCGGCGTTAAATGCCGAAGCGCGCCGGCAGGGACTTATTACGATGCGCCAAGATGGAATCTTGAAAGCTCTCAAGGGCGTTACCACTATGGAAGAAGTTTTGAAAGCAACCGAAGAAGATATTTCGGCGGCGGTTGCCGGCGCTAAATCATAATTTTGATTGAAATGAGATTTGAGTTATAATAAAATTAACGCAGTAGGCGCGAATTATTATTGCAAAAATAATATGCAAAGCAAAAAAAATGACACAGAACAAAAAGAGAAAAGAATCCTTGTGGTGGAAGATGATCCTTTTTTATCGGATATTTATAACACTAAATTAAAGCAGGCCGGTTTTGATGTTGATTTGGCAATGACCGGAGAGGAATGCGTGGACAAATTAACCGCCAATGAATATGATTTGATGGTGTTGGATATTGTCCTGCCTCAACTTGACGGATGGGAGATATTAGGTCGAGTCAAGGAAATGCGCCGGCAAGATCCCGATTCTTACATTAACCGGCTTAAAATTATTATTCTTTCCAACTTGGGGCAAAAAGAAGAAGTTAAGAAGGGTTATGATTTGGGCGCCGACGGATTTATGATTAAAGCCCATTTTACCCCCAGCGAGGTGGCTGCCGAAATCAACAAGGCGCTGAAAACTCCGAAACAACAAATATCAAATGAATAATAAAGCTAAAATACTTTGAATTACGAAACTCGTTGAGGCGAGTGTTTTCGCCGGAGCATTATTTTG
>CAYOLX010000022.1:0-5527 GCA_964404915.1 uncultured Candidatus Saccharibacteria bacterium
GCAGAAAATTATGCGCGTTGCAAAAATCATTACCATATCCCTTCTAAAACATTCAAGAAAATTCGCCATAATGATTTTTGCAATGGCGCGCAGGCGACGGCCAAGCGAAAGCAAATTTTCAGCAGAAAATTATGCGCGTTGCAAAAATCATTATGGCGAATTTTCACCCGCTAAACTATCCAATACTTCTTCTTGGTCATCTCATCGCGCTTAACCTCCACCTCGCCGCGCCGTGCTTTTGCCGCCGCCGCCAGAGCGGACAATTCGCCGTCATCCAGCGCGCCCAACTCATTAATCCTCTTTGTCAAACAATCGCGATCATTGCGCGCGGGATCGTCTAAAATTTCTCCCAACAAAACGTCCAAAATTTGGCCGACTTTCGGTCCGGGAGAAATTTTTAGAATTTCCATTATATCTTTGCCGTTAGTCCTAATCATTTTGGGAGATATCGGATCCTGCGCCACTCGCTCCATCAAATATCGCAAATGACGCAGCTTATAGGGCTCAGCTTTCGGACATCCCGAACCGATGCGATCCGCCATGCGCACCTGCAATAATTCTTCAATGTTTTGCCGCCCGACATTTTTCACCAACCGCCGCACCGACGACTCGCTCACTTCGCCGACATTATAATAGAACAAATGGTAGCGCACCAGCAAAACGATCTTGTCACAATCTTTTTTGGAAAACTTCAATCGCTGAAGAATTTTTTTGGCGATTTTGGCGCCGATGATTTCGTGATTGTAGAAAGTGGCGTTCGGTCCGTCACCGGCTTTGGATTTGGGTTTGCCAATATCATGCAAGAGGGAAGCGACGCGAACATGCATGCCAAAATTTTTCTTGGCGGCAAACTCCAAAGAATTCAGCAAGTGATGATAACAGTCATATAAATGATGTTTGTTTTGCCCGCAGCCATAGCCTTGCAAAAGCTCGGGGATAACATAATCCAGCAATCCCAATTGGCGCAAAAGCTCAATCCCTCGCGCGGCGCGCGGCGACATAATGATTTTTAAAAACTCATCGCGCACCCGTTCTTGGGAAACCAACGCCATGCCGCGGCGATGCTTGATGATCGCGTCTTTGGTTTTTTCTTCAATGCGCCAGCCGTCGCCCAAAGTTGTCGCCAACCTGGCGGCGCGCATCATCCGCAACGCGTCTTCGGCAAATCTTTCTTCGGGATCGCGCACCGCGCGAATAATCTTGTCCGCCAAATCTTTTTGCCCGCTAAACAAATCAATCAAATCAACTTTTATTTCCCCGCTCTTCCTTATATAACTCAACGCCAGGGAATTGACCGTAAAGTCCCGCCGCGAAAGATCATCGCCGATATTGTCCGCCCATTCCACCGTGTCGGGATGCCGCCGATCGCTATATGTTGATTCAACGCGATAGGGGGTGACTTCAATTTCCATAAAATCGCCGCTCAAAGAGGGGATTCTCACTTTGACGGTGCCGAATTTATTGTCCGAGTAGCTGTCGGGAAAAATCGCTTGGATTTGCTCGGGGCTGGCATTGGTCGCCGCGTCCCAGTCAGAAGGAATCGCCCCCGTCAAAAGATCGCGCACGCATCCGCCCACGATATAACATTCAAAACCGGCATTTTGCGCGGTTTCAATCAAATTTTTCACTTCTTGAGGAATTTTGTCCAAAAAAACATCTTTCATAAATTTTTCATTCTCCACGGCTTGACTTTATCCCATTATTTGCTTTTTTTCAATTATTTGGTATAATGTGTGCGTTGATAGCGAGCCCTGCTTCGCTAAAGCTACGCGGGACGGGCCTCTGTAGCTTAACGGATAAAGTGCCGGTCTTCGGAACCGGTGACGGGGGTTCGATTCCCTCCAGAGGCGCTTCTTTGAAAGGAGAAACCGCCCAAAACAAAATGAAAAAAATCGCCGCCATTTTTATCGCTATTGTTATCGGGTTTTCGCTTTTTTCAACCGCGCAAGCGAATGATGGAGGGATTTTGCCGCCTTGCGGCGGAGTGAACGCCGACGGAACAAAACAATCCGCCTGCACCATCTGCAATTTGTTCCAGCTGATTGACAATATCGTCAAAGTCGTGATTGTGGGGCTGGTGCCGGCGGCCGCCGGATTGATGATCGCTATTGCCGGATTTAAGATGTTAATCAATCAGAACAATGCCGAAGTGATGGGGGAATCAAAAAAAATTATTTTGATGGTGATTATCGGTTTGTTGTTGATATATGGCAGTTACGCGATTGTCGGGGCGGTATTTTCGGGAATGGGATACTATAACAATATAAATCCGTTGCAGTTCAATAATTTGATTTGCAATTAGTTTTGATGCCCCCATGACTCAACGGTAGAGTAGCTGCCTCTTAAGCAGTTCGTTGCAGGTTCGAATCCTGCTGGGGGCACATAAAAAATTCAAAATTGAAAAATTAAAATTAAAAATTAAAATTAAAAATTATTTTCCGCAGAGAATAATCAATAAAATATGCTTACAACCGAAGAAAAAAAGAAGTTGATTGAAAAATATAAGTTGCACGGAGAAGACACCGGTTCATCGCCGGTGCAAATCGCGCTGTTGAGCGAAGAGATTGATCGCTTGCAAAAGCACTTGAAAAAACACGCCAAGGATGTCCATTCCAAAAGGGGACTGCTGAAAATGGTTTCGCGGCGCCGCAAATTTTTGAATTACCTGCGCGACACCGACGTTAAACAATACGCTCAAGTATTAAAGCAAACCGGTCTTAAAAAATAAACCTGCCCCCGCATTGCGGGGGTTTGCCGCTTAAACGATAAGTCCAACAACTTATGGCAATTCATTTAAACGCTCAACGCGTCGCCGTGTTGATTGACGTGCAAAATCTTTATTATTCGGCGCGAAATTTGCATCAGGCAAAAGTTAATTTCCGCGAAATTTTAAAAACCGCGGTGGGGCGGCGCAATTTGATTCGCGCGTTTGCTTATGTGGTGCGCACCAAAACCGGCGAAGAAAAACCCTTCTTTGAAGCATTAGTGAAATTAGGGATTGAAACCCGCATTCGCGATCTTCAGGAATATTTTGACGGATTGAAAAAAGCCGATTGGGATGTGGGGATTACTGTAGACGCGATTCGCATCTCGCCTTCGGTGGACACAATCGTGATTGCATCAGGCGACGGAGATTTTTATCAGCTGATCCAATACTTGGAAAATCAAGGCAAGCGGGTTGAAGTTATCGCTTTCGGTCGTTCAGCATCCTCAAAAATAAAGGAGGTTGCCGATGAATTCATTGACATGGAAAAAGAACCGGAAAAATATTTAATCAAAAAATAAACCAATCCCGAATCACAAGCGCCAAGTACCAAACAAATCCAAAATTCAAGATTCAAGGTTAGAAAATTTTGAAATTTGAATTTTGTGCTTGTTTGGGAATTGGAAATTGGAAATTGGGATTTACGCAAATTATGTCAGAAAAAAATTGCAAGTTTTCCCTAACGCTGGGAAGCAAAGAAATAGCAGTTGAAGTCAACGGCTTGGCCGACCAAGCCAACGGATCGGCAACAGTGCGCTATGGCGACACCATGGTGCTGGCCACCGCCACAATGTCAAAAAAAGAAAAACCCGATATGGGATTTTTTCCGTTGATGGTGGATTATGAAGAAAAATATTATGCCGGAGGCAAGATCAAGGGACCGCGTTATATCAGGCGGGAAACCCGCCCCAGCGATGAGGCCGTTTGCAACGCGCGTCAAATTGACCGCTCCATCCGCCCGTTGTTTGATGACCGATTGAAAAACGAAGTGCAAACCATCGCCACCGTCCTTTCTTGGGATGCCGAAAACGAACCCGATATCATCAGTTTGCTGGGCATTTCCACCGCCTTGATGATTTCGGATATTCCTTGGCAGGGACCGACCGCCTCGGTCCGTGTCGGTTATTTGGATGGCGATTACATTCTCAACCCGACCTATGAACAGCGGCAAACCAGCGAAATTGACGTGGTTTTTGCCGGATTGGAAAGAAACGGAGAAATTCTTGCCAATATGATTGAAGGAGGATTCAATGAAACAAAAGAAGAAATAATTTTGGGAGCATTCGCCTTCGCCAAACCCGCGATCAAAGAGTTGCTTGATTTCCAGAATAAAATCGCGGCGGCGTGCGGCAAGCAAAAAATAGAATTGCCCATTCAGGACAACGATAATGACTTGGAGCGCGAACTGCGCGATTTTATCGGTCAAGACCTAAAAAACGCCCTCTATCAACCGCAAAAGACAAAAAGGGGGCAAGAGATGGAAGCGATCAAAGTTAAATTGGAAGAGTATGCCGCGCGAAAATATCCTGATGATCTCAAAATCTTGAATTTTGCCAAAAAATTCTTTGACAAGGAAATTGATCGCGTTCTTCATGAAACAATCCTTGAAACCGGCAAGCGGCCCGACGGCCGGATGCCGCAAGATTTGAGGCCATTATCGGCAACAACCGGCGTGATCCCCCGCGCCCATGGATCGGGGCTGTTCCAACGAGGGGAAACCAAGGCGCTCTCCGCGGCAACACTGGGCGCGCCCGGCGACCAACAACTTCTGGACGGCATGGAAATCACCGGAAAAAAGCGGTTCTTGCATCATTATAATTTTCCCCCTTATTCCTGCGGCGAGGTGCGTTTTTTGCGCGCCCCGGGACGGCGGGAAATCGGGCATGGCATGTTGGCGGAAAAAACGCTTCTGCCGCTGATTCCTTCGATGGAAGAATTTCCCTATACCATTCGCGTCACCTCCGAAATCGTCGCTTCAAATGGCTCCACTTCAATGGCGGCGCTCTCGGCGGCATCGCTGGCATTAATGGACGCGGGCGTGCCGATTAGATCCCACGCCACCGGCATCTCCATGGGAATGATTGCCAAAGATACTAAAAATTACAAGATATTAACCGATATCCAGGGACCTGAGGACCATCACGGCGATATGGATTTTAAAGTCGCCGGCACCCGCAAAGGCGTCAATGCCGTTCAAATGGATGTTAAAATCGACGGCATCACCGAAGAAATGATGGCAAAAGTTTTAGAACAGGCAAAAGCCGCGCGCCATCAAATATTAGACACTCTGGAAAAAGAATTGGCGCAGCCAAGACCGGAATTATCGCCCTGGGCGCCCCGCATTATTATTATTAAAATCAACCCCGATAAGATTCGCGAAGTGATTGGCCCCGGCGGCAAAGTGATTAACGAAATTATTGACCAAACCGGCGTGCAAATTGATATTGAAGAAGACGGCACCGTCTTTATCACTGCCGAAAAACCCGAGGCCGGACAAAAGGCCTCGGAGTGGATAAAGAATATCACTCGCGAAGTGATGGTGGGAGAAGTTTTTTCGGGCAAGGTGAGCCGGATAATGAATTTCGGCGCGTTTGTGGAAATTCTTCCGGGGCAGGAGGGAATGGTGCACATTTCCAAGCTGGCTGACCGGCGCGTCAACAAAGTTGAAGATGTTGTCAAAATCGGGGATATGGTGACCGTTAAAGTTATTGAAATTGACCAACAGGGGCGCATCAATCTTTCACTCAAAGACGCCAAAAAATA
>CAYOLX010000022.1:5627-12608 GCA_964404915.1 uncultured Candidatus Saccharibacteria bacterium
GCGCCGAGGAAGAAAAGAAAAGAAAACAAGAAGAAGCAAAAAGACTTGAGGAAGAGAGAATAAAAAAAGAGGAGGAGCGGCGCCAAGAGGAGCAAAAAAAAGCCGGCAGCGATTTACAGGCGGTATTAAAGTTATTGCTCGAAAAGTTGGTGGCAAAGAATGAAACGCTCAAAAAAGAATCCGCGGCAATTCCCGCGAGAAAGGAGCCCCTGGAACAGAAAAGAAGAATGTTGGAAAGCAAGATTTCAATGATAAGAAACAGCGAGCTGGCGACAATTGAAGAAAGAGAGCGGGAAATTGAGAAAAAAATCGCGGCTGATATGATAAATTTAAAACAGATTGCCAATTCAGACCAAGAAAAACTGCAAAAACAAAGAATTTGGGAAACTGAAGAACGACGCAAAGAAATTGAAAAGCAACGTTGGGCGGTTGAAGACAAAATTGACAAAATTGCCGCCGAGGGCAAAATAATTGATGCCCAAGTCAATCAAGAAGATGCCAATATCGCTTCTTTAGAAAAAAGAATGCGTCAAATCGCGGACCAAATTGATTTGATTGATTTTGTCGCCCAAAAAAATCTTTTTGAAAGCAAAATCATCAAAATCGTAAAGGAAAAAGAGTTGTTTTTGCCGCAATTAATTGCCGCCGAAAATGCGAAAAATGAGGCGGAAGAAAATCTCTTTGACTTGGTTGAAAAAGAAAATTCAACCGCAAAACAACTCGAAGAAATTGAAACTAAAGAAGCGCTCGCTAAATCTCCAGCGGAAAAAAGAACCACTGAACAATTGCGATGGCAGGCCGGAAATGATTTAAAAACAATCGTTGAAAAAAAATGGAGCGCGGAGGGAATCCTAAAAAAGGTTTCCGAACAATTGAAAAATCTGCAAAAACAACGCTCGGATTTTGACAAAAAAATAGACGAGATTCAAGACAAAATAACCGCAATGGAATCCGATTTGGCGGAAAAAGAAATTTCCCTCCAAAGACCGAGAGAAACAATCCGCAAATTATTGGAAGAGAATAAAATATATTTTGTCGCCGATATTCTTAACGATATTATCCAAACTGAAGAAAACCATAAATCCGACAATCCGTCCTTCGCAAAAAATGAAAAAACCAATCAAGGAGAAGCGCCCAAGGAAAAAATACCCGCCGCCGAAATAAAAACCGCCTTGATCCAAAAAAACAAAGAAGGAAACACGGCGCATGCCAAAGAAACTATCCCGTCAATTGCCAGCGCCCAGGACACAAAAAATACCAACAACCAAACAATCCCTGCGGCGGCAGATAAAGAAACCACTTCTCAAAAAACAACACCTGATGATAAATCCCGCCCCAAAAAACTAACAGAAAAAGAATCGGCGCCAACAGCAGAAACAGTTGGCGCAACGATAAAACAAAAAGAGCCGCAAGAATTTTCCTCCGATAGAGCCGTCCAAAAATTCAAATCTGTCCGCCTGGAAGATAAAAAGCTGTCAACGCAAAGCTCTAAAAATATTAATCTTGGCAGTGGCGATATTACATCAAGCCAGAACGGCGCCGTTTATCGCGAGCAAGTGGAATCATCGCCAGCAAAAAATATCCGCGCCTTCAAGGAAAACGAAAATTTTCCCATGGGACCACCATCATCGCAAAAAATCGAAACCGCAGCAAAAAAAGAACCTCCGGAAGATGATAGTTCAAACAGTCCGTTAACCAATCCGAATGACCGATGGCGAGAAATTAAAAAAACCACAATACCGGCGGCAACAACAAAAGCAGTAACGGCGGCCAACAATAATATTCCCGCCGAAGATATTCAACCAGTAATTGAAAAATCTCAAACCGGGGGAGGAAATAAAATGATTGCGAGAATAATTGTTATTTTGGTTTTGGCGGGAATTTTAGCGATAATTTTATTGCTCATTTTAAGCAAAGGCGGCGATGTGGCGATCAATAAACCCGGCGACTCCGTAAAAAACACCGACAATATCCCGCCAGAAAAAGAATCTCAGGCGGTAGAAACGCCAAAAACAATTTTATCAACAATTTCGCCGATTTTAATCTATGCCGATGATTCAACCGGCATTCCAAATTTAATTTCACCTTATTTGCGCAAAAAATTTGATGCCATCGGTTATTATGAGCTATCGCTTATCAACCGCGCCACCGGAAAATCAATCGGACTTAAAGAATTTTTCAACGCTTATAAAGTGAGCCCTCCATCGGTTTTTTACAGCGCGGTGAAAGATGACTGCGAGTTTTTCATTTATGCCAATAACGGAAAAAATCGGCTCGGATTCGCGTGTAAAATCGCTAATGCCGACTTAGTGGAAACCGCGATGAGCGGCTGGGAAAGCAGTATTGCCCAGAATACTGAAAGTTTTTTCCGGCTTCTCGGGCGAAAAACCGCTCTTGACGACGCAACGTTGAAATTCACGGAAAATACCGCGGCGGGAATATCATATAAAGTTATGAACGTATCGCCTCCCGAAGAAGAATTTGCCATCGCTTGGGCGAATTATCGGAAAACCTATTTTATTTTTTCCACCTCAAACAATTCTATGTCAAAAATATTTGACCGGTTGCCAAAATAAAAAAACCCGCTAGAATGAAGTTAATGCCGCCGGGGCGCTTTTTCTTTAACGCTTCGCGCATGAGTTAAAAATTATTCTAACCAAAAATTATGGCACAAAATCTTGATTTCTCTAAAATTGAAAAAAAATTAAAAGAGGAGCGGGCGGCTACCGAGGCCACTTTGTTAAAAATCGCCGTTCCCGACAAAAATTCCCCCGGCGGCTGGCAGAGCAAATTTCCTTACGGGCAAGGTGATTCGGGCACTTCATCTTTGGAGCGCCAAGCCGATGAAGTGGAAGAATATGCCACGCGGTTGCCGCTGGAAAAAAACTTGGAAGCAAAGCTAACGGCAATTGACGCCGCCTTGGCAAAAATCAAGGCAAAAACCTATGGCGTTTGCGAGAAGTGCGGCAACAAAATTCCTTTAAAACGGCTGGAAATCTTTCCCGAAGCGCCATTTTGCGTGGATTGCCAACAATAAATTTAAAATTGAAAAATCAAAGTTAAAAATGACAATGTAAAATTAAAAATGGGCAAAGTTTAAAATTATTTAATTTTATATTTTTAATTGTTATTTTGAATTTTGGTATTAGACCTACTGCGCAAAGATTTACTACTGCAATTTCCATATTTCGGCTGCGCCGAATTCGTCAATCGTCGGCATATTTAGCCTCAATATGCCTCCTCACTCCTCATTCGGCTCGCGCGAAATCTGAAAATTTCGTTGCGCAAATCTTTGCGCAGTAGGTCTATTTAAATTTTAAATTTACACCGTGCCTTCAAAAATATTTTCAGCGGCGATCGCCGGTTTGGACGCGCAATTGATTGAAGCCGAAGTTGATGTTTCTCATGGTCTGCGCAAATTTGAAGTTGTCGGCCTGCCGGACAAATCGGTTCAAGAAGCCAAAGAAAGAGTCGGCGCGGCAATTGAAAGCGCCGGCTTTAAGTCTCCCCACCGCGAACCGGTAAAAGTTTTGGTTTCTTTGGCGCCCGCAGATTTAAAAAAAGAAGGATCTCTTTATGACTTGCCCATCGCGCTGGGCTATCTTTTGGCAAGCAAAAAAATAAATTTCAATCCGAACGGAAAAATTTTTTTGGGAGAATTGGCGCTGGACGGCCGCTTGCGCCCTGCGAAAGGCGCGGTTTGTTTTGCCATCGCCTGCCGCCAAAAGGGGATTGAAGAAATCATTCTTCCCCAAGCCAATGCCGCCGAAGCGGCATTGATTGACGGCATTCGCGCGATCGGCGTGTCAACCCTTGCTCAAGCGATTGATCATTTAACCGGCGCATCGCCAATTTCCCCCGCGCTTCCGGCGGCGCGGATTGAAGCCGATTTTGACGCCAACCGCATGGAAATGATTGCCGGACAGGAATCAGCCAAGCGCGCGCTGGAAATCGTCGCCGGCGGCGGGCATAATCTTTCCATGTGGGGGCCGCCCGGAACCGGAAAAACATTGCTGGCAAAAACTCTCCCGGAAATCATTCCGCCGCTTTCATTTGAAGAATCCATTGAAGTTACCAAAATTTACAGCATCTGCGGCATGCTCGCCGGCGGATCATTGATTTCAAAACGGCCGTTCCGAGCGCCGCATCACACCACCTCCAACGCCGCGCTGATCGGCGGCGGCAATCCGCCTCGTCCCGGAGAAATTACATTGGCGCACCGCGGCGTGCTTTTCTTGGATGAATTTCCCGAATTCCACCGCGACGCGTTAGAAGCGTTGCGCCAGCCGATAGAGGAGGGAGCGATCAATGTTTTGCGCGCCAAAAGCGCGATGTCATTGCCGGCGCGCTTTATGTTAATCTTGGCATCCAATCCCTGTCCTTGCGGCAATCTTGGCAATCCGGAAAAACCATGCGTTTGTTCTTCATCCCAAATCAGAATGTATCGCAAAAAACTCTCCGGACCGCTAATGGATCGCATTGATTTGTTTATTAATGTCCCCGCGGTGAAATATGAAAAATTGGCGCGCGCGGCGAAATCAAGCGATAACGGCAAAACCGAAGAAATCAGAGAACGCATTTTATCTTGTCGCGGCGTGCAAAAAGAGCGTTTCGGCGCGGATAAAACTAATGCCGAAATGAATATCGCCCAAATCAATGAGTTTTGCCGGCTTGAAGATAACGCGCGCCGTCTTTTGCAAAACGCGGTTGACTCCGCCAAACTTTCAGCGCGCGGCTATCATCGAGTGCTGAAAGTGAGCCGCACCATCGCCGATCTGGACGGACAAAAAAACATCGCTATCAAACATGTTTCCGAAGCGTTGTCATACCGCCCGCCCGAGCTAATCTAAAACCGCCGTTTGGCGGTTTTAAATTAGCTTGGAAATCACAAATCCCAAGCATCAAATTCCAAACAAATCCAAAATTTAAAATCTCAAACTGAAAACTGGTTGTATTTTTGTTTTAGATTTAAATATTTGAATTTTGAATTTATTTGGAATTTGGAATTTGTTATTTGGAATTTTAACTCAAAAGGGATTCTTCGCGCCACCGACTTCAAAATGCAAATGGCATCCGGTTGATTGGCCGGTTTTACCCATCGTACCGATCACATCGCCTTTTTTAACTTCTTGCCCTTGATAAACATAAACGGTCTGCAAATGATAATAATGGGTAGTTACCGCGCCGTTCATATGAGAAATTGTGATATTGTTGCCGGCGCCGCCGTTCCAACCGCCGATTTTGGCTTTGATAACAGTCCCAGAGGCGGCGGCATAAATCGGCGCGCCGCAATATCCGCCCGTCAAATCAACCGCGTTGCGAAAGTGCAACCCCTGCGTTCTTTTGCATGGCGCGCCCACCGGACACAGAAAATAATCCGCGGGCATTGCCGCCAACCCCGATGATGACGGCGCCGGCGATGAAGATTTTGCCGCCGTTGATGCCGGTTTTTTCGCGGGAGGCGGAACAATCTTGCCGCCGGGAATCATTAACACATCGCCGATATAAATGTCATTTTCTCCGGCCAAATCATTGAAGGCGATAATTTCTTCCGATTTTGCCTGATATTTTGCGGCAATCTGCGCCAGAGTGTCGCCCGCAGCGGCAAAATGGATCACCCCCGAAACCGGCGGAATCACTAATTTTTGCCCGGTTTTCAACTCAGCGGATTTTGACAAGTTGTTCGCCCACGCGATGCTGTCGGCGCTGATTCCGAATTTATCCGCCAAGCTGGCGATGGTTTCGTCTCCGGTGATTTCATATTCAATGATGCTTTTTTGATGGTTGTCCGGCGCGTTAATTTCAACCGGACCGCCGGCAATCGCCGCCAACACTTGGGGCACGAACGCCACCGGCGGCAACGCCGCCTTGACGCATCCTTCGCTTGCCAAAACATAGCCCGGCATTTCCGGCTTAATCTGTTCGCCCGCGCGGGCAAACATATTTTGAACGATATCGGCGCGGCATTCACTCAGTTGTTTTTTGGAAGCGACTTTCTCTTCCGCTTGCCGCGACAACGCCGATGTTCCGGCAAACAAAACCGCTCCGGCAAGGAGTAGTTTGGCAATGTTTTTTAGTTGGAGTGGAATACTCATAGTCCATCATTAAGTGTATAAAACCCTCCGAATTTGTCAAGGTTTTTGCAATTATTTTATGCTATAATAAACTCATCGGAAATATGGCAAAAATCACGCAAAATAAATTTTCGGGCGCGCCCAAAAAACGGCTGGGGCAAAATTTTTTGCAGCAAGCCGGCATCATTGACAAAATGATTGCCGCGGCAAAAATTTCGCCCGGCGAGTTGATTTTGGAAATCGGGCCGGGCACGGGCAATCTCACCGAAAAATTGATCGCCGCGGGCAATCCCGTTGCCGCGATTGAAAAAGACCGGCAAATGATTGATTTTTTGCGGCAAAAATTTGCCGGCGTGAAAAATTTTTCATTGATTGGCGGCGACGCGCTTGTCTATGACGAATCGGCAATCAACACACCCTATAAAATCATCGCCAATCTGCCGTTCTATGCCGCCGCGCCGATTATCCGCAAATTCTTGGAAAGCGGCAACCCTCCGCGGACGATGTCTTTGATCGTGCAAAAAGAAGTGGCGCGAAGAATTTGCGCGCGCGCGCCGAAAATGAATCTGCTGGCGCTGGCAACGCAATTTTACGCCGCGCCAAAAATAATCGGCAATGTTTCCAAAGGATCTTTTTGGCCCGCCCCCAAAGTTGACGCCGCGATTTTGTTGTTAACCCTTTTGCCGAAAGAAGGGGAGCGCGCCGACAAAAAATTTATTGAAAAATTTTTCACCCTCGCCCGCGCCGGCTTTTCCCACCCGCGGAAAATTCTTGCCGGCAACCTCGCTCAAGAGTTAAAACTGCCGCGCGAAAAAATAAACCAACAGCTGGCAAATTGCCAAATCCCCCCAAACGCCCGCCCCCAAACCCTGCCGCCGGAAAAATGGATTGAATTAACCCGCGCTTT
>CAYOLX010000023.1:0-11252 GCA_964404915.1 uncultured Candidatus Saccharibacteria bacterium
TGTGTTTGCTCTTGTCCAAGAGGAAGAGAGCCAGGGAATCAAATACCAATAACCTCGTCTTTAGTTCCTCCGGCAAATACCTACCAATCAGGAAATAATTAATTTTATTGCCGATGTTTCGTTAGGTAAAAACCGCCCCCTCGTTTTGCTTGGGGCGGTTTTTAGTTGAATCCCATTTTGATTTTCCTTATGCTATAATCAAATAAACAATGCCAACGAGCGCGAGGTTCTCGCGCGCGGGTCGGCTTGGCAAAAAAGGAAGTTGATTAAATTATTTTTTAATCAATCAATTTTTAAGAAAGTTTTCCACAACCATTTCTACGTTTCATGCTTTATTTGTTTCTTTGTTTTGCTTACGGCGGTTTTTGGCTGGCGAGTATTAAATTTCAAAGGAGGGGAGGTTTTCGGGCGCGGGATTTGGCGAGGCCGATATTTCTTCCACAGTGTCGGCGACGATTTTGATTTCGCCATCGCGATTGTCAATGCGCCCATAGACATAGATAACTTTGTTTTCGCAAAAAATATCCGGAGTTCTTTCCAAAACCGACGCGAACACCACCACCTCAATTTGATCGGTTAGGTCTTGCAGACCCATAAATAGCATGGGCTTTCCGGTTTTGGTGATGATTTTTTTTGCCGAAACGACAATGCCGCCGATTTTTACCAATCGCGGCCCGGCGCTTTCTTTCACGCGCGTGATTTTGAGGCATTTTTTCTCCATTTCGCTTTTATATTCTTCCAGCGGATGGGAGGTGACAAATAACCCCAGCAATTCTTTTTCCCACATCAATTTTTCCGATTTTTTCGCCTCGCGAGCGGGATCAAGCGTGTATCCGTTGATTTGGGCGGCGGGCATTTGGCCGAAAAGATCGCGCTGGCCGTTGGACTTGCTTTTCTCGTGTTCGCGGCCGATTTCCAGTATTTTTTCAATGTTGAACAGTAATGTGTTTCTCTCGGCCATGGCGTCAAATACTCCCGCTTTGATCATCGCTTCCAGCGATTTGCGATTTATCAATTTCGGATTAACGCGTTTGATAAAATCAAAGACATCCGCGAACTTGCCGCCGGCTTTCCGTTGCGCGACAACTTCTCCCACTAGATTTTCTCCCACATTCTTAATCGCCGCCAACCCAAAACGAATTTTATTGGTGTTGGGAATTACCGTAAAGCCGTGATAGCTTTCATTGATGTCAGGCGCCAAAACTTCCAATCCCATATTTTTGCACTCGCCGATTAAATAGCCCACTCTTTCCACATCGTTTTTTTCGGAGGTGATGAGCGCGGCCATAAATTCCGCCGGATAATGAGCTTTCAGGTAAGCGGTTTGATAGGCCACCATCGCGTAGCACGCCGCGTGAGATTTATTAAACGAATAGTCGGCGCTGGGTTCAATCCAGCTCCAAATTTCTTGGGCGATTTTTTTGGCAATGCCGTTTTTTTGACAACCGTCAATGAATTTTTGCTTTGACGCCGCCATCAAATCTTTGATTTTCTTGCCAATGGCTTTGCGCAGAGAGTCGGCTTCGGCCATGGAAAATCCCGCCAGCTCTTGCGCGATTTTCATCGTTTGTTCTTGATAAAGAATGATGCCGTATGTCGGCCCCAAAATCGGCTCCAGCTTCGGGTGCAGATATTTTGGAATTTTGAGACCGTTTTTGCCGTCAATGAAATCAGGAATAAATTGCATCGGTCCCGGGCGGTAAAGCGCCACCATGGCGATGATATCTTCAAATTGAGTGGGTTTCAATTGTTTCAAATATCTCTGCATCCCGTTGCTGTTATGGACAACAAATCCGTTGGCAATAAAATTATTGCCCGGAGATTTCATAGTAATATCGTAAGTTTGTTCTTTGCCGGAGTGGATTATTTTTTGAATTTTAATAAATTCACAGCTTTGTTCGGTCGGTATTCTGGGACATTCCCATCGCACCAAATCTTTATATTTCATCGCGAATTCCGCGAATTTCGTTTTACTGATAAAAACAAGCTTTATTTGGGGATATTGTTCTTTGAAAAGCTTCATTTTTTCCTGATCCAGTTCGTGAAACCATCCTTTAATTTCATAGAATGTTTTTTGTTTTGGGACATAGAAATCGGGCGTATAGTGCATTATTTCCCCGTTGCTTCGAGTTAATTTAAAAGTTTTTGGCTCGTATTCATAATCAAGGTGATGCAATCTTAAAACTCGCGCAAAATCCGCTTCCCAATTGGAGCGCACATAATGCCCCAAATCATCTCTAAAACCGCCTTTGCGGTGAGGCGATGCCTTGCCAAACATAGGGTTTCCTTTTCCGCTATATTTTTGCGAAAAATATTCTTTCATTGCTTGCGCCTTTTCTTCTCCCCAATGGTCGGCCCATGTTTTGCCGGTTAATGCTTTGGATATTTTTTCTGCGGTTTGGCGCCATTTTACGTTATTTTCAACCGTTATGCCGACATTCCACGGCTTGCCGCCATTTTGATAATATCTAATCCGCGCGGCGCGGATTTTTTCACGAGATATTTTTTTGCTTGTATTTTTATAGAATTTTGCGCAACATTGATGGCAGAATTTGCTTTGTCCTTCTTTTTGTCCGCTAATTTGACGTCCGCATTTGACGCAAACATTATAAACTAAATGCTTTGACTTGGTTTTGATTAAAACTTTTTCTCCAACTTTGATATCTTCAAGTTTTTTCCAGCCATTTTCAGTTAAAAAGTTATGATTTTTTGTTGTTTTAATAAACCATCCGTTTTCAGCAACCACGGTATAAACATCCTTAATCCCGCTTTCAAAAACATTTTCAATCCGGTTAAGATGGATTTTGCCTTCATCCAAATAAACTGACGCGAGCCTTTTCCTGTTTTTAAATTGGAATAATTTTTTGATGGTGGTGTTGGATATGATTGTGTCTCCCGAAAGACATTCTAACTGGAAAACGCCGACTGTGTCGCCTCGCGCCATTAATTCGTAAGTGGCGCGATCGTCAATGGGAAAGTCTTTTAAATTAAGACTTTCCTGGCGCACCAAATAGATGCGCGAGAGCGTGTCTTCAATGATGGTCAAATTTTTCAGCCCCAGAAAATCCATTTTCAACAAGCCCATATCTTCAATCGCGTGCAATTCATATTGCGATACCAATCCGTTATCATCAGCGGTGGGATGTTGTATCGGCACGATTTCGTCCAGGGGCATCGGCGAGATCACTACTCCGCAGGCATGAGTGGAGGCATGTCGCGCGCAACCCTCCAGCTTCTTGGCAAATTCCATAATTTTTTGCGCTTTTTCATCGCCGGCAACCAAAGCTTTCAAATCATCGGCTTTGGTGAGCGCTTGATCCAAATTCATGCCAAAAGGAATCATTTTTGCCAATTTATCGCAATAGCTGTATGGATATTGGAGCACTCGTCCCACATCGCGCACTGCCGCGCGCGCGGCCATAGTTCCAAATGTGATGATTTGCGCCACGTGATCATGGCCGTATTTTTCGCCGACATATTGGATTACTTCGGGCCGCCGCCGGTCGGCAAAATCCATATCAATATCGGGCAACGACACCGCCGAGCGTCCGGGATTTAAAAATCTTTCAAACAAAAGGCCATATTTAAGCGGATCAATGTCGGTAATGTTTAACAGATAGGACACCAATGACCCGGCGGCCGAACCGCGTCCGGGCCCCACCACGATGCGATTGCTTTTCGCCCAATTGACGAAATCTTGCACAATCAAAAAATATTCAATAAAGCCTAATTCTTTTATAACGGCAAATTCATAATCAAGCCGATCTTTGACTTCTTGCGGCGGATTTTGCCCATATCTGTTTTTAATTCCCGTCAAGCACAGCTCGCGCAAATAATTTTCATTGGTTTTTCCCGCCGGCGGCACAAAATTCGGCAATTTGGTTTTTTTGAGCTCAAACTCAAACCGGCACATTTGGGCAATTTTTTGAGTGTTTTCAATCGCTTGGGGAAAATCTTTGAAATCATCAATCATTCTTTGCGGGCTTCTCATGGAAAAATCTTCGCCCTTCATCGTCAATCGCGCGGGATTGTTGATGTCGGCGCCGGTGTTGATCAGCATCAAAATATCTTGCGCTTCCATATCGCCTTCGTCAAGGTAGTGGATATCATTGGCGGCGACCAGTCCGATGCCGGTTTTTTGGGCGATTTCAATGATGCCGTCGTTGGCCGGACTTTGTTCGGGCAGATTGGGATGATGTTGAATCTCCAGAAAAAAATTTTCTTTGCCGAAAATTTTTTGATATTTGAGCGCGGTTTGAAGCGCCTCATCTTGTTTTTTGTCAATAATTAAACGGGGAACTTTACCCTGAATGCAGGCGGTGGTTGCGATTAAACCTTCGGAATGTTGCGCCAACAACTCTTCATCCACGCGGGGTTTGTAATAAAAACCTTCCAAATGCGCTTTGGTCACCAATTTCACCAGGTTGCGATAGCCGATTTCGTTTTTAACCAGCAAAATCAAGTGATGGCGCGCGTCGTCAATTTTGGGCCGGCGCAAAGTTCGGCCTTCAATGGCGACATAAACTTCACAGCCGATAATCGGCTTGATGCCGCGCGCTTTGGCTTTTTTATAGAATTCCACGGCGCCATACATATTGCCGTGATCGGTGAGAGCGCAAGCGTCCATTCCGAATTTTTTGACCTTATCCAAAAGCGGATCGATTTGCGCCAATCCGTCAAGCAAGCTGTAATGCGAATGAGTGTGGAGATGAACAAAATCCATAATAAAAATGTAAAATTAAAAAATCAAAGGGGTCCGTTGCCGAATTAGCTTTGAAGCGAAATTTTCAGATTTCGCGCGAGCCAAATGAGAAAAGAGGAGGCATACTTGGCTTAAAGTATGCTGACGATTGACGAATTTGGCGCAGCCGAAATATGGAAATTGCAGCCAAAGCTAATTCGGCAACAGACCCCAAAGTTCAAAATTAAGGTAAAATTCCTATCGGAATTTTGATTTTGTTTTTATAATTTTGAATTTTACCATTGTCATCCGTTCGTCAGACTCAGGATGATCCTGAGAATGCCGAAGGATCATTTTCAATTTTGATTTTTCAATTTTAAATTTCTTTCATTGGATGATTTTTTCGGGGGCGACATTGGTGAAATCGGCCAGCCCTTTGTTATAAATGGCATCTTTTAATGAAATAATCCCTTGAGTTTGAGTATCGCGCGTGATAAGATTTTGCCGCACCAATGCGTTGTCAATAATAATATCGCCGGTGATTTGCGCGCCGCTCAAATCAAGCGCGCCATTGATTTGCGCGCTTTTAAGGATTATGTCCCCCTTGATTTTTAAATCGTTTTGACAATAGTCTTGTGACTCAATTTGCCGCAAATCCAAGTTGCCCAATATCACCGCTTGGGAAAAGCTCACGAATCCGTTCACTCTTGCCTGTGCCATCGCGACTGAGCCGGTGATGTTGATGCCGGCCATATTGGCGGTTTGACCGATCCAAGCTTTCTCCATCAACAAATTGCCGATTAATTTTCCGCGACTGAAATTAAGCGAGCCGTCAATTGCCGCTCCGGCAAGATTCAAATTGCCTTTGATGGAGCAATCGCCAAAAAAGACATTGCCGATAATCAATGAATTTTCCAAGTTAACGCCGTTGTCCAAATCCTTTCCCATAAGTGAAAACGCCTTCAATGTCTTTCCGGCAAAATTAGCGTCTCGTTGGTCAAGCTTGGCTTGTTCAATTTCGGCATCAACCTCTTGCTTGCTTAAAATAAGCACCGGCTTTCCGGCAATAACGAATTCCTCCATTAATTTAACTTTTAGCCAATAAAAATCTACAATGTCATTATAGCCAAAAAACGGGAAAAATGAAATCGCCGCTCAAAAACAATCAAAAATTAAATTTGGGGCAAGAGAAGAAATCTTGCCGCGGGGGGTTTGATTTGGTAATCGGAATTGATGAGGCCGGTCGCGGGCCGCTGGCGGGGCCGGTTTGCGCCGCCGCCGTAGCAATCCGCGCCCCGATATGCCGCCGCGATTTTTTGCCGTTGCTGGAAATTGTCCGCAATTCAAAAAAAATGACCGCGGCGGCGCGCCAAATCGCTTATCGCCAAATTATTAATCATCCCAAAATTTTTTGGTCCGCCGCCATGATCGGACCAAAAACCATTGACAAGATCAATATCTTGCAAGCGTCAAAACAAGCGATGGAAAAAGCGGCGCGAGGATTAATCAAAAAAACCGATGTTAAAATCGGCGCTAATAAAATCATTTGCCTAATTGACGGCAATTTTTCCATCAAAATCCTATATTCGCAAGAATCAATCATCGGCGGCGATGGCAAAGTGTTTTTGATCGCCGCGGCAAGCATCATCGCCAAAGTCCGCCGCGATTGCTTGATGGAAAAAATGGACAAGCTCTATCCCGCCTACGGTTTTGCCCGCCACAAGGGCTATGGCACCAAACAACATTTGGCGGCAATAAAAAAACACGGCGCCTGCCCCATCCACCGCCGCAGTTTTTATCCGATTAACGCGAGAGGTTGTGCTAAAAATCAAAAAAGATGTATAATAAAAACAGAAAAAAATAAAGTAAATAATAACAGGTCTGTTGCGTAAATCTTTTCGCGATAGCCCCAAATAAAAAAAATGAGTCCGGCAAAAAAACAAAAAAAATTTGACAGGGCGGCGGCAATCGGTTTTTTCGTGAACTTTTGCGCGGTGTTTTCTTTGATTTTAATGGTCGGGTTGTTGACGCTTGCCGGCGGTTTGGGCGGCGTTAAAAGCGGATCGGCGTCTCTTTCGGGGGCGATGAGCCAAATTGCGTGTTCTTGCCCCGAGGCGATTGAATGCCAAGCGCCGTCAATCGCTCCGGCGGTGCTGTTTCCGATTTCTGCGTCCACGCCAATGGAAGCCGCGGTTGAAATTTTTGTTGACGAGGGCGGTTTTTCTCCGCGGGAGTTGAATATGGCGGTTTCCAGCTCGCGCACGGTGAAAATTATCAATCGCGGCGTGCGCGAGCATTCATTTTTAGTTGGCGCGCTTGGCATTGATTCCGGATTGATCGCTCCGGGACAAGCGGTAACGGTGTTGTTGCAAAATTCCAACGGAGAGCGGGAGATAGAATTTAATTCCGCCGCGCCGGGCGATGATCAAGATATTTTCCAAGGAGTGGTTGTTTTTGAGTAATTACTCGCGCGGCTCTTGAAAATTTGCTTGATTTATGATACAATCCGTGATTGCAAGCTTAATATTGGGTTTGATTGACTGAATTTTGAGCTCTACTCATCACTCATCAACTCACCGCTCATCAACTATTCCATGGCAGTAGCAAAGAAAAGACACACAAAAGGAAGCCGCAATCAGCGGCGAATGCATCTGTTTTTGGAAAGCCCGGCTTTTGCCAAGTGCGAAAAATGCGGCAAGACCATCCGCGCGCATCACGCTTGCGCTTTTTGCGGTTTCTATCGCGGCAAAGAAGCGTTTAACGCGTTTGCCCGCCTTGATCGCAAGCAAAAGCGCGATCGCGAGGCGGAAATCGCCGCCGCACAAGCCCAAAAGGATGCCGCGCCCGCCGCTTCCGGCAATTAGCGCAACAGAACTCAAGCTAACGGCGTTTTTCGTTTTTAATTTTCAAGATGGCTTCACGACACCTCACGCGGTCAATCGTTATGCAGTCCCTTTTTGAATGGGATTTTTACGGCAGAACCGGCGATTTGGCCGAAATTTTGCAGAGAAATTTGGATGAGTTCGGTCCGGGGCTGGAAGAAACCGATTTCGCGAGGGAATTGTCATCCGGCGTTATCGGCAAACTGCCGATAATTGACGGCATCATTGAAAAAGCCGCGCCGCAATGGCCGATCGACCAGATTAGTGTGATCGATCGCAACATTTTGCGGCTGGGGTTGTTTGAATTGCTTTACGAAGACAGAAAAGCGGTGCCGCCCAAAGTGGCGATTAACGAAGCCATTGAGTTGGCAAAAAATTTCGGCGGGGAAAGTTCCGGAAAATTTGTCAATGGCGTTTTGGGCACGGTCTATAAGGAAATGCTGGAACTGGAACAAGATCCCGATCTTGGCGAAAATAATAAGAAGAGAGAATGAAGCTATAAAAAATTCTAAATCCTAAACTCTAAATTCTAAACAAATCTAAAAATAAAAATTAAAATATCAAAACAAAACATCGGATGCTTTTATTTTAATTTTTAATTTTGAATTTTGAGGTTGTTTAGGATTTAGAATTTAGTGCTTGGGGTTTATAAATTACAATGAAGGACTTCTCCGTATTGGAAAAAAAATTGGACAATGTTTTTAAAAACAAGAATTTACTCACGCAGGCGTTTGTTCATCGTTCCTATTTAAACGAAAATCCGCAAATCGGACTGGGTAACAACGAGCGGCTGGAATTTTTGGGCGACGCGGTGCTGGAATTGGCGGTGACCGAATATCTTTATGCTCAATATCCCGGCAAATCCGAGGGCGAATTAACCGGATGGCGCGCGGCGCTGGTCAACACCAAAATGATTTCGGCCGCCGCGGCAAAGCTGGGCTTTGGCGATTTTCTTTTGCTCTCGCGCGGCGAAGCCAAAGAGGATGGCAAATCCCGGCAATATATCTTGGCGAACACTTTTGAGGCGTTTATCGGCGCGCTTTATTTGGACCGGGGCTATGATCCTTGCCAAAAGTTCATCAAGGATAATTTACTGATTGAATTGCCCGAAATTATCGCCAAAAAGCTCTACAAAGACGCCAAATCGCGCTTTCAGGAAGTGGCGCAAGAAATCGTCAAAGTCACGCCGTCATATCGCGTGTTGGCGGAAAAAGGACCCGACCATGCCAAACACTTCACCGTGGGCGTCTATTTGGGCGATGAACTGGTGGCGCGCGCCGGCGGCTATTCCAAGCAGGAGGCCGAAGAAGAAACCGCTAAAAAAGCGCTGGAAGCGAAGGGATGGAAATAACCCCCTTTGCATAATTTCCAACTTCCAATTCCCAATTTCCAATAAATATCAAAATTTAAAAATTAAGAAATTTTAACATTCTGAAATTGATTTGTCATTGGAAATTGAAAATTTAGTCATTGCCGACATATAATTGCAAAAAAACGATGATCGTGTTATACACAAAGGGTGATTGAAACTTTATATAACATAATTTATGCTTACTATCAGATTGCGCCGCATTGGCAAAAAAAATCGTCCTTCATTTCGCATTGTCGTTGCCGACAGTCGCGTTTCAGCGTCCGCGGGCAAAGCTTGCGATGAGATCGGTTTTGTGGATCGCATCAATAAAAAAATCGACTTAAATAAAGAAAAAGCCGCTCACTGGCTGTCAAAAGGAGCGCAGCCGTCGTTGTCGGTGCGCAACATTTTTATTGATCAAAAAGTTTTGGAAGGCAAAAAAATCGCGGCGCACGCGCAACCCAAGAAAAAAGAAGGCGCCGCCGAAACGCCGAAAGCCGCGCCGGCTGTCTAGCGTTTGACAATCTTTTTTAATTCGGAATATAATTACAGCATGGGCGTTGGAATCGATGCCTGAAAGGTCGAAAGTTTCGTTTGTTTGAATGAATGAAATGATACCTATGGAAAACAAAAGCGATCAAGAGTTTCTTGAAACTCTGGTTAAGTCGCTGGTCGATCACCCCGAAGACGTGGTTGTCAGCCGCAAGGTTGACGAAATGGGCGTTTTGCTTTCGTTGAAAGTCAACGCCGAAGATATGGGACAGATTATCGGCCGCAGCGGCAGCACCGCGCGGGCAATCCGCAATTTGGTGCGCATTATTGGTCTGAAGAATCATGCCCGGGTCAATCTCAAAATTGAAGAACCCGAAGGCGGCCGCCGCCCTCCGCGCGCCGAAGAGGCGCCCAAGCGCGACGAAGATATGGACGACCTGAAATTCTAGTTTGCCTTTTAAAAAAAAGAAAAACCCCCGCGATTCGCCGGGGCTTTTCTTTTGTTTTTTTAGTTTTTTTTGTTAAGATTATTTCAATGGAAGACTATAAAACAATCAAAATAAAAAGTTTTGATTCGGGCGCGGCGCCGGCAGTGGAAAAATTTTTTTCGGCTTATCCGAAAGGTGATTTGAGATTAGAAATAAAAGACGGGCAACTTTTGCTCTTTTTGCGGCAAATTGATTATTTTGATTTAAAGAATAAAATCAATAAACAGGCCAATAGTAGTAATAAAATTTACCACAAAACATTAGTTTCCATTTTTGATGAAATATCCAGCATCAGAAGCTACGGGTTGAACGGAAAAAAAAGAGTTTATATCGGCTATAATAAAGAGAGAAAGTTGTTGAATCGAAAAGACAAAGAAAAGGAAAGGGGAATGTTTTTTTACGCGCGGGAAAATGATTTTAAAAGAGAAAATGGCGAATTTCCGGAGAATTATTTGGATAAAATCGCAGTTGGCGACAGCGAGTTTGTTTTAAAAGGTTTGCCGGATAATTGCGTTGATTTGATTTTTACTTCGCCGCCGTATAATTTCGGATTAAATTATGATAGCCATAAAGACGGCACTGATTGGGTTGGTTATTTTGACAAACTTTTCGCGGTTTTTAATGAATGCATCAGGGTTTTAAAGTATGGCGGGCGGATTATTGTTAATGTTCAACCGCTTTTTTCCGATTATATTCCGATTCATCACATAATTTCCAATTATTTTATGAGCAATAAAATGATATGGAGGGGTGAAATTGTTTGGGACAAGCATAATTGGAATTGCAAATATACCGCGTGGGGATCTTGGAAGAGCCCGAGTAATCCCTATTTAAAATATACATGGGAATTTTTGGAAATTTTCTCAAAGGGATCGTTAAAAAAAGAAGGAAAATCTTTAAATGCTGATATTACTGCTGATGAATTTAAAAAGTTTGTTGTTGCTAAGTGGGATGTGGCGCCGGAAAGAAATATGAAGGAATACGGACATCCGGCAATGTTCCCTGAAAAATTGGCTTCCCATGCGTTAAAATTATTCAGCTTCAAAAACGATGTAATTTTAGATCCGTTTAACGGGGTTGGCACCACCACTTTAGCGGCGAAAAAAACAGATCGCCATTATTTTGGAATTGATGTTTCCGATGATTATTGCAAAAAAGCCGAATTGAGAATCGCGGAAATTAGCATAAAGGGTCTGTTGCCGAATTGGCTTTGAAGCGAAATTTTCAGATTTCGCGCGAGCCAAATGAGAAAAGAGGAGGCATACTTGGCTTAAAGTATGCCGACGATTGACGAATTTGGCGTAGCCGAAAGATGGAAATTGCAGCCAAAGCCAATTCGGCAACAGACCCATAAATGG
>CAYOLX010000024.1:0-10723 GCA_964404915.1 uncultured Candidatus Saccharibacteria bacterium
ATGGAAATTGCAGCCAAAGCTAATTCGGCAACAGACCCATCAAGGTTCCTTTGGGCAAATCTTTCGCGTGGCAAGGAACAACAACCCTTCTTTTGTCGGCCAAGCGATTTAAAATAACATGGCTGCCGGAAACGCGGCTCACCGCAAATCCATATTTTTTCCAGTATGCTGATCAGTTTTTTGGGCGGAATTACGGGTAATTTAGTCATATCAAACAGACACAACCTCCAAGGACGAGATCAAATAATCCCGGCCGTTGGGAATTTCGTCTTTGTGTGCCTTTAAATCTTCTATATACAATTCAATCGCTTCTTTTGCCATTCGCCGCGCCTCATCCAAATCTTTGCCATAGGTGACGCACCCGGGCAATGCCGGCACCAGCACCGTAAATCCCCCCTCGGGCTCCGGCCGCAAAATAATATTGTAATGCAATGTCTGTTTCATATTCCCAACATACCATCTCGCGCCCGCCCGTTCAACCTTGACAAATTTCAATTTTTGTTATTTATCCGCCTAAAAACAAACGCCCCCGCGAAGGAGCGTTTGTTTTCTTATTCCAATTTTGACATTGGAAATTGGAAATTTGGAAATTTTCTAGTAGCCCATATCCATTCCTCCCATGCCGCCGCCCATGCCGGGCATGCCGCCGGGCATCGAGCCCTCCTTCTTGGGTTTTTCCACCACCATGGCTTCGGTGGTGAGCAAAATTGACGCCGCGCTTGCCGCGTTTTGGATCGTGGCGCGCACCACTTTGGTGGGATCCACCACGCCGGCGGCCAACATATCTTCATATTTCATTTTCGCCGCGTTAAAGCCGACGGTGCCGTTGTTTTGGCGGATTTTTTCAATCACCACCGCGCCCTCCACGCCGGCATTGGCGGCAATCTGGCGAATGGGTTCTTCCAGCGCGCGGCGAAGAATATTGATACCGATGGCTTCTTCGCCGTCAACTTGAAGTTTGTCCAATGCTTTAACGGAATTCAACAACGCCACGCCGCCGCCGGGGACAATGCCCTCTTCCACCGCCGCGCGAGTTGCCGACACCGCGTCTTCGGTTTTGTGCTGGCGGGCTTTTTGCTCAATTTCGGTGGTCGCGCCCACTTTAATCACCGCCACGCCGCCGGCTAATTTCGCCAAACGTTCCTGCAATTTTTCTTTGTCAAAATCCGATTCGGTTTTGGTGATTTCGTTTTTAATCTGCTTGACGCGATTTTCAATCAGCTCTTTGTCGCCTTTGCCTTCCACAATGACGGTCTTTTCCTTGCCCGCCACCACGCGCCGCGCCGAACCCAGATCTTTGATAGTGACATTTTCCAATTTCATTCCCAATTGCTCGGAAACCACCGTCGCGCCGGTCACCGCGGCGATATCGGCCAGCATTTCCTTTTTGCGATCGCCAAAACCGGGAGCTTTGACCGCCAAGGCGTTAAAAATTCCCCGCAACTTATTGACCACCAAAGTCGCCAGCGCGTCGCCCTCAATATCATCGGCGATAATCAACAATTCTTTTTTGCCGGTTTGCATCACTTTTTCCAAAATCGGCAAAAGTTCCGGTAAAGAAGAAATTTTCTTTTCGGTGATTAAAATGTAGGGATCTTCCAGCGCCGCCTCCATTCTTTCGGCATCGGTCACCATATAGGCCGAAGAATAACCGCGGTCAAATTGCAATCCTTTGACAATTTCTTTGCGAATATCCAAATTTTTGGATTCTTCCACAGTCACCACGCCGTCTTTGCCGACTTCGGTCATCACTTCGGCGATAAGATTGCCCAGCTCCGCGCTTTCCGCTGAAATCGTCGCCACCTGCGCCATTTCTTCCTTTTTAGTCACCGGTTTGGACATTTCCTTTAAATTCGCCACCACCGCTTCCACGCCTTTGTCAATACCGCGCTTGATCGCCAGCGGGTTGGCGCCGGCGGTAACATTTTTTAAACCCTCGGCAATCAACGCCTGCGCCAAAACGCACGCGGTGGTGGTGCCGTCCCCGGCCATATCATTGGTTTTTTCGGACGCTTCTTTGACAATTTGCGCGCCCATATTTTCGGTCTTGTCTTCCAATTCAATTTCTTTGGCGATGGAAACGCCATCGTTGGTGATGACCGGCGCGCCATAGGACTTGCCCAAAACCACATTGCGCCCCTTGGGCCCCAAGGTCACTTTCACGGCATTCGCCAATTTGTCAGCGCCGCTTTTGAGCTTTTTGCGCGCGCTTTCGGAATAAATAATTTCTTTTGCCACGATAGTAAATGTAAAATTTAAAAATCAAAATTAAAAATTACCTGCGCTACGCCGAAGGCTTCGGCAAGGCGAGCAATGCAAAATTAAAAGTTAAAAATACGAAACAGGACATTTTGCATTTTAAATTGTCATTTTGATTTTTGATATTTACATTTTTAATTTTTAGTCTTCGATCACCGCCAGAATGTCGCTTTCTTCAATGATCAGATATTCTTTTTCTTCGACTTTGATTTCGTTGGAGCTGTATTTCTTGAACAGCACCTTTTGTCCCACCTTGGCGGACATGGGAATTATTTGACCTTGTTTATTTTTTTTGCCCGGACCCACGGCAATCACCTTGCCTTGCTCGGGGCGTTCTTTGGAAGCGCTGTCGGGCAGCAAAATGCCGGATTTGGTTTTTTCCTCGCTTTTCACCGGCTCTAACAAAACATTATCCGAACACGGAGATATCTTCATAAGATTAAATCCTAAATCCTAATATCCAAATCCTAAACAAATTCAAAATTAAAATTTCAAAATTTAAAACATGAATAATCTGTTTTGAATTTTAATTTTTAAAATTTGGATTTGTTTAGAGTTTAGGGTTTGGAATTTAGGGTTTTAGTTGGTTATCAGTCGCGACCGCCGACTGCTAATTATTATTTATCTTTTTGCAAAACATTTGTCAAATCCCCGCAATTTGATAGAATAACGATATGGTGGGAAAACTTTTGGTTTATACTTTTGGGAGCGGGTTCGGGCTTTATTTGTCGGTCAACCTTGTTCCGCAAGTAAGTTATTCGGGCGGATGGCAAACTTTGGCAATTGCCGGTTTTTGCATTGCCTTGCTGAATTTGGCGGTGGCGCCGATCATAAAACTCCTGGCTTTGCCTTTGCGCGTCTTGACTTTAAATTTATTTAGTTTAGTAATAGATATGTCAATGGTTTGGCTGGCCGCCGCCCTGATTCCGGAACTAACCATTTCCGGCATCGGCCCTCTGCTGGCGGCAACCATCATCATTCTTATATTAAATTCACTTCTATGGCTGATATTATCCCCATCATTCAGATCATAATCTCGGTTGCCATCATCGGGCTGGTGCTGTTGCAACAACGCGGCGGCGGCGGACTGGGCGGAGCGTTCGGGCAATCCGGCGGCGCCTATTCAACCCAAAGAGGCGTGCAAAAAAAGATTTTCAATCTCACGATCGTTTTGGCAGTCGCCTTTTTGGCGCTGGCGATATATAACCTCTTCCAAAGATAAATTCTAAATCCTAAATTCCAATTTCCAAACAAATATAAATATCAAAATTAAAAATATAAAACAAGAATAATTTTTGTTTTAAGTTTTTAAAATTTGGATTTTTAATTTATTTGGGATTTGATGCTTGGAGCTTGGGATTTTATAAAATGCATTTTCCTTCTTTTGCCCATTGGCGGCAATTTGTCAAAATTCTCTCTTTAAAGGAAAAAACTATTTTTTTCGGCGGTGTGGCGGCGGCAATCGCGGCGGCGGGATATTTAGTTATGGCTTTTTATCAAAATAACACCGCGCAAATTCCCGCCGAAGGCGGCGTTTACACCGAAGGAGTTATCGGCCGAGCGCGATTTTTAAATCCGATTTATGCCGCTTCCTATGGCGCCGATCAAGATATCGTTGAGCTGCTTTTCACCGGATTGCTGGAATATGACTCAAAGGGAAATATTGTTCCCGGATTGGCAAACTATGAAATCTCCGAAGACGGAAAAACCTATGAATTCTTTCTGCGCGAAAACGCCAAATGGTCCGACGGCGCGCCAATCACCAGCGATGACGCAATTTACACCGCTAAAATCATTCAAGATCCGGTCAGCAAAAGTTCGTTAAGACCGCAATGGATCGGCGTGGAGACCGAAAAAATCTCCGACACCTCTTTTCGTTTTAAATTGCAACAGCCCTATTCCTCGTTCGCGGAAAATTGCACGTTAAAAATCATTCCCCGCCATATCTGGGAAAATATTGATGCCAATAATTTTTCTCTGTCGCCGCTTAATCTAAATCCCGTCGGCACTGGTCCTTACCGGATAAAAAAAGTGAATACCGGCGCGGGCGGCGCGGTTGATTCGGTTGAATTGGAAAAAAATCCCCACTACTATGGCAGCCCGCCGTGGTTGCGGCAGATAAATTTTATGTTTTTTTCCGATAATGGCGAAATGACCGCGGCATTTCGCCAAGGAAAAATACAAGGATATGTTATGCAGGAAAACAACGGCGGCATTCCCGCCGGGGCGGCGGTTTATAATTATTTTATTCCTCGCTATTTTGCCTTGTTTTTCAATCCGCAAAATAACAGCGCGTTGGCCGACGTCAGGGTGAGAACCGCGCTGTCGCGCGCGATTGACAGAAAAGCCATTGTTGAGAATATCCCGGGTGAACGGGCAACCGCGATCAACGGACCTCTGTTTGACAAGATTCACGGCATTATGCCGCCGGAAAATATCTTGGAATATAATCCGGCAGAAGCGGCCGGATTGCTTGATGAAGCCGGCTACACTCTTGGCGAAGATGACTGGCGAGTAATGACCGCTAGCAAAAAACCGGCGTTTCAATTCACCAAAACTCTGGTCAAGGGATCAAAAGAAACCGCCGAAATCCAAGAATTGCAAAAATGTTTGGCGCGCGCGGTGATGCCCGAGCTGGAAGCTACCGGTAATTTCGGCGATCAAACCTTGCAAGCCGTTAATTTATTTCAAGAAAAATACCGCACCGATATTCTTGATCCGCAAGGATTAAAAAATCCCACCGGCGATGTTAAGGCCGCGACCAGAGAAAAATTAAATGAAATTTGTTTTCCGGCGCAAAATAACCGGCAAGAACTAAAAATTGAGATTGCGGTTGCCGATAAAGAGCCGCTTCTATCGGTGGCCAATGCCATCAAAAATCAGTGGCAAGATATCGGCGTTGCCGCTGAAATCAAAGAAGTTCCCGCCGCCGATATTGAACGCGACGCCGCCAAGCCGCGCGATTATGAAGCGCTTCTTTTCGGCCAATTGCCGGGAATGATTCCCGATCTTTACCCATTTTGGCATTCAAGCCAAAAAATCGATCCGGGGCTGAACTTCTCTATCTATGAAAACAAAGACGCCGACAAATTGATGGAAGATATCCGCGCCGAATCCGACGCGGCGATTCGCGCCGAAAAACTTGAGGCGCTGCAAAACTTGATTATCAAAGACGCGCCGGCGATATTTCTTTATAATCCGCACTACATCCATATTGTTTCCAAGTCCGTTAAAGGCATAACCGCCGGAGTTATCGCCGATCCCGCTCGACGTTTTTTGAATATTGCCAACTGGCACATTTTAACTAAAAGAATTTTTGATTTTGGCAAAAAATCGGCAGATCCTGTTGATTAAAAAGAAAAAACGCGCTACAATGCAACAACCGACGCAAAAATACTCAAATTTTTCTCCTTTTCGCAAGAAGGGTCTTTTGTTGAAGCATAATTTTTTTTATCCAATTTAGATATGAAACAAAACGCTGATTCTTCAAAAATCACCAAAGTGGTGATTCCGGCGGCCGGCTGGGGCACGCGTTTCTTGCCCGCGACCAAAGCAATGCCCAAAGAAATGCTGCCGGTCATTGACAAACCGATTATCCAGTATGTTGTGGAAGAAGCAGTTGCTTCGGGAATTAAAGATGTCGTTTTGATTACCGGCTGGCAAAAGCGCGCTATTGAAGATCACTTTGACCGCTCCGGAGAATTGGAAAAATTTTTGAAAGCGCAAAACAAAGCAAAGCCGCTGGACGAAATTAAAAAAATCGCCTCTCTGGCGAATTTCATCTACATCCGGCAAAAAAGCGATTACTATGGCAATGCGTTGCCGGTATTGGCGGCCAAAACCGCGATTGGCAATGAATCCTTCGCGGTAATGTGGGGCGATGAATTCATTATGGCCAATCCGCCGCGATTGCGGCAAATCATCAATGTCCATGAAAAATACGGCGGGGCGGTGATTTCAGCGGTGCGCATTGAATCGAAGGATGACGTTTCGCGCTATGGAATTGCCGATATGGAGCCGGTGGAGGACGGAATTTTTAAGATCAAAAAAATCGTGGAAAAACCATTGCCAAATGAGGCGCCTTCAAATTTGGCAACGCACGGCGCTTATATTTTGCCATCGGAAATTTTTGCCATCCTTGAAAATTTAAAACCGCGCAACGGCGAAGTGTGGCTGGTGGACGCGATCAATCAATTGATTGAAACCGGCTATCCGGTTTATGGCTGTGAAATCAAAAACGGCAAATATTATGACACCGGCAACAAAACCGAATATTTAAAAACCGTGATTGAATTCGCTCTCAATCACCCTGAATTTTCAAAAGACATTAAAGAATACATCAAAAATTTACGGCTGTAAATTTTTAAAATCCCAAGCACCAAACACCAATCCGCCGATGGGCGGACTAAACAAATTCAAAATTTCAAATCAAAAACCTAAAACGAGTATTTTTTGTTTTGAAATTGGAGATTGGAATTTGGAAATTATTTGGGATTTGGCATTTGTAATTTGGAGCTTCCCGCTTTCAGCCCCGCTGAGGCGGGGCTGAAAGCGGGCATGGCGGAATTGGCAGACGCGCACGGTTCAGGGCCGTGTGGATTCACATCCATGGAGGTTCAACCCCTCCTGCCCGCACCGCTTATTAAGACTTAAAAAAAATGCATAAAAATTCAATGGATTCCGCCGGCAATCTCGCCCCGCGGAACAATCAAAAAAAGCCCGCCAAGCTTCCGGCGGCATCTTTTGACGGCGCTCTGGAAGCGATTTTGGGCAAACTGCCCCAAAGCGGCGAAAAAAAACAACAGGAAGCAAAAGATTCTTCCAAGCCGGCGCGGTCAAAAAGCGGCCACTCTCATCACCGCCGAAAAGCGCGTCATTTTGTCAACAGCTTTTCGGCCCAAAAAAATAATTCCGAACCGCAAAACGGCAATGATAACGCGAGCGAGAAAGAACCGGCAAGCCAGAACAACAATTTGCGCGTCATTCCCTTGGGCGGCATGGGAGAAGTCGGCCGAAATATGACGTTGCTGGAATATCAAAATTCCATTTTGATTATGGACACGGGATTTCGCATGCCCGGAGAGGATATGCCCGGCGTTGATTATATCATTCCCAATATTGATTATTTGAAAAACAAAGTTAAAAATATCGTCGGCATTGTTTTCACTCACGGTCATTATGATCACATTGGCGCCATCCCCTATATCATTGAAAAGATTTGGCATCCGGGACTGCGGCTAATCGCCTCTCCCCTGACTAAGGCGATAATATTAAAGCGGCAAGAAGATTTTCCGTCCTGCCCCAAACTTGACATTGAAGAAGCCGCCGACGGCGCGCGATTCAATTTGGGTCCGTTTGAAGCGGAATTTTTCCGCTTGAACCACAACATTCCCGAAAATTCCGGAATTTTTGTCAAAACTCCGGCGGGCAATGTGATCAATACTTCGGATTTTAAATTTGATCCCGAACCGCTCAATGACAAGCCGGTTGATTTTAATCGCTTGCGTCAAATCGGCGATCGCGGCATATTGCTTTTGCTTTGCGATTCCACCGGCGCTGAAGAACCGGGACATTCTCTCTCGGAGCGGGAAATTTTTGATAACTTGGAAAAAATATTTGAAAACGCCAACGGACGAATTATCGCGGCCACTTTTGGATCGCTGTTAAATCGCGTGCAGCAATTGGTGCATCTGGCGGAAAAATACGGCAGAAAAGTCGCCATTGACGGTTATTCTTTGAAAAACAACGTTGAAGTTTGCCGCCGATTGAAATACATTCGCGCCGACAAAGGCACTTTCATTCAGATGGCCGATGTCGCGAATTATCCCGACGATCAAGTGGCAGTGGTTTGCACCGGCGCGCAAGGGGAAGCCGATGCCGCGCTGATGAGAATTGCCGGCCGCGAACATCGCTTTTTGCGCTTCAAAAAAGGAGACACGGTGATTTTTTCTTCCTCGGTGATCCCGGGCAACGAACGCACCGTGCAAAACTTGAAAGATGAAATTTTGCGCCAAGGCGTGAAGGTCTATCACTATAAAATGATGGATATCCACGCGGGCGGGCACGCCAAGCAGGAAGAATTGATGGAGATGACGCGCCTGATGAAGCCCAAATTCTTTGTGCCGTTCCACGGTCAATATTCAATGCTGGCGGCCAACGCCGAACTGGCGCGATCCGTTGGCATTCCCGAGCAAAATATAATAATCGCCGAGAACGGACAGATAATTTCGGTGAATCCGAATCAAATCGCCTTGGAAAAAGAAACCGCGCCGTCAAGCTTTGTGATGGTGGACGGTTTGGGCGTGGGCGATATCGGCGAAGTCGTTTTGCGCGACCGCCAAGTTTTGGCGCATGACGGCATGTTTGTGATTGTCGCGGTTATTGACCGGATTACCGGCAAAATCAAGGGATCTCCCGACATTATTTCACGCGGTTTTGTTTACTTGCGCGAATCAAAGGATCTGCTCAAAGAAACCCGCGCCAAGACCGTGGAAATCATCAACAAAGCCGTTGCCGGCAACGGCGCGGTGAATTGGAGCCATGTCAAGGATGATATCCGCAACAAAATCGGCGACTTTTTGTTCACCAAAACCGAAAGACGCCCGATGATTCTGCCCGTCATTATTGAGATATAATCTCAATAAATCCCAAATTTCAATTTCTAAACCCTAAATAAATTCAAAACCTAAATTTCAAAACTCAAAACAAAAACACTTTTTCATTTTGAGTTTTAGATTTTGATATTTGAATTTGTTTAGAGTTTATGATTTAGGTTTTAGGATTTGTTTAATTTTATGAGAGTATTTAGCGGCATTCGCCCCACGGGCGACATTCATTTGGGAAACTATTTTGGCGCCATCAAGCAATGGATTGATCTGCAAAATCAACATGACTGCCTTTTTTGCGTCGTGGATCTGCACGCGATCACCACTCCCTACAATCCCAAGCTTTTGCAACAACAGATTAGGGAGCTGGCAATCGCCTATTTGGCCGCCGGACTGGACCCCGAAAAATGCGCGCTGTTCGTCCAATCGCGCGTCAAAGAACATTGCGAGCTGGCATGGCTTTTGGGCACCGTCACGCCGATGGGCGAACTCAAGCGCATGACGCAATTTAAAGACAAATCAAAACAGCATCCCGAATATGTCAACGCGGGACTGTTTAATTATCCGGTATTGATGGCCGCCGATATTTTGCTCTATAAAACTCAAGCTGTCCCCATCGGCAAGGACCAACAACAGCATGTTGAGTTAGCGCGCGCCGTTTGCCGCTATTTTAACGGCAAATTCGGCAACATCTTGATTGAACCCAAAGAAATTATGGCCGCGGGGCAAAAAATAATGTCTTTATCCGAACCGGATAAAAAGATGTCTAAAACCGGCAATCCCAAGGGATGCGTCGGTCTGTTTGAAGCGCCTGAGTCAATCGCGAAAAAAATCGGCGCGGCGGTAACCGACACGGAAAAGAAAATCAAATTTGACCCAAAACGCAAACCCGGGATTTCCAACTTGCTGGCGATAAGTTCGCTGATATCAGGCAAGGAAATAAAAACACTGGAAGCCGAATGGAAAAACAAAAGCTACGCGGAATTCAAAAAACAGACCGCCCAAGCGCTGATTGATTATTTAGATCCCTTGCGCCGACGCCAGAAAGAGCTGCTCACCCGCGATGTTTATGTTGACGACATTCTAAAGCGCGGCGCCGCCAAAGCTCAAACTATCGCCACCCAAACCATACGCGAAGTCAAATCCGCCATGGGGCTGGAAGCGTAAAACAAAAAGCGTAAAACGCAAAGCGAAAAGCAAAAAAGACAAAACAAGCGCCAAAAAATCAAAACCGAAAACAAAATTTCAAACCAAAAATCCGCATCCGCGGATTTTTTACTATTTTCAGCCTCCAGGGGTTCAACCTCTGGAAAATTTACAGGGGTTGAACCCCTGGAGATTTTGCCATCAGTTATTCAATTTTGCCTTTTTTACCAACAAGCCGAGCAACCGCTTAATGCTTTCTTGCGCGGAAGTTTCGTCTTCGCTATTGGAAAATTTGGTCCACTCGCTCAAAATTAACGGGTCTTTAATCTCGCGCACCGAATTTTCCAAGAGCAAGCGATCGTCAAAACTGACTTCGTCTTCATTTTGCAAAACTTTGACAACCAACATTTCCAAGAAGTCCAGGGATTTGTTTTCCGCTTGAATTTGGATCGCGGCATTTTGGACGCGCGAAAATTCTGCCCTTGTTTGAAAATATAAAAATCCCGTGAACGCGTTGCCGGCAATCAAAATCAAGATAACGGCAGAAACAAGATATTTTTGATTCATATTTTTTGATTAGACCTGCTGATTAAATATTTTTGTAATGAAGATTGTTTCTATTGCGATAAAAATTAACGGCTTGAAAAAATATCAACATCGCCAGCAATACCGCCAACACCCAGAATTTCCAGTCAAAATCATACCACGCGGTT
>CAYOLX010000025.1:0-10678 GCA_964404915.1 uncultured Candidatus Saccharibacteria bacterium
AAACATATGAATAAAATTATTGTTGCGGGTTTGGCGGTTGTTGGGGCGGCGGCGTTGGCTTTTGGGGCTTATTATTTGGCGCGAGTTCCGCAAACGGCGTTGCCCGAATATGAAGAGGTTGAAACTCAAATGCCGCAAGACATTGAAGGCGACTTGCCGGCCGAAGAAGATTTGATTGAAGAAAATCAAAATGGGGAAACCGCTCAAATTGATGAGCCGGCGGCCGCGCCGCAAGATGACCAAAAAACAATTATCGGAAAATCGGTTCAGGGGCGGGAAATCGCCGCCTATCATTTCGGCGGCGGGCAAAAAGAGATTCTTTTTGTGGGCGGAATCCACGGCGGTTATTCGTGGAACACCGCGTTGTTGGCCTATGAATTAATTGATTATTTAAACGCCGATCAATCCCGAGTGCCGGCAAATATCAAAATCACCGTGATTCCCACGCTCAACCCCGACGGTCTGGCAAAAGTTGTTGACAAACCCGGAGCGTTTACCGCCGCCGAGGTGTCAGCGCCGGCGGACGCGTCCGCGGCAAGATTCAACGGCAATAATGTTGATTTAAATCGCAACTTTGATTGCGAGTGGCAGGCAAGCGGCGTCTGGCAAAACAGAACGGTGAGCGGCGGAACCGCGCCATTCTCCGAGCCGGAGAGCGCGGCGTTGCGCGCCTATGTCCAAAACCGCCAACCGGGCGCGGTGGTGGCGTGGTATGCCGCCGCGGGAGGAGTGTTCGCGTCAAGTTGCAAGAATGGAGTTTCTGTCCAAACACAAGCGATAATGAACACCTATGCCAAAGCTTCGGGTTATCCGGCGCATCAAGATTTTGATTTCTATGAGATCACCGGCGATATGACCAACTGGTTTGCCAAAATCGGCGTGCCGGCAATCGGCGTGGTGCTGTCCTCGCGCGACAATTCCGAATGGAGCAAAAATCAGGCCGGATCATTGGCAGTCATTGAATATGTGAGCAAACAATGAAATTTTTAACGATCAGAAATTTAACGATTGGCGCAATTATTTGCCTTGCCGCGATCATCATTTCGGTCTTCGTGTTATTGGCACCAAAGGAAAAAAAGCAAATTGAAGCACCGCCGGCGCCAAAGCAAGAAATTGAAACTCCGGTTGTTAAAACGCCAACGCCGCCGGAAACGTCGCGGCAAATTATCGGCTATTCGGCTCAAAATCGCCCCATTGAGGCGCGCAAATTCGGCGCCGGCGATAAATTGCTGATTTTTGTTGGCGCCATTCACGGCGGATACGAATGGAACACCGCGCTTTTAGCCGATGAATTTATCGGCTATTTTGTAGCAAATCCGGAATTGATTCCCAAAAATTTATCGGCGGTGATAATTCCCGCGCTCAATCCTGACGGATTGTTCAAAATCACCGGCAAAGAAGGAAAATTCAGCGCCGCCGATATTCCCGCCGGCTCAAACGAAAGGGGGAGGTTTAACGCCAACAATGTGGATCTAAACCGCAATTTTGATTGCAATTGGAAAGAAAAAGCCGTTTGGCGGCAACAAGCGGTGGACGCGGGCGCGGCTCCGTTTTCCGAACCGGAAGCCGCCGCCTTTCGCGACTATATTTTAAAAAGCAACCCGGCGGCAGTGGTTTTCTGGCACAGCCAAGCCAACGCGGTCTATGGCTCAATGTGCAACGCCGATATGCCTCAAAAAACCCGCGAAATATTAAACATCTATGCCAAAGCTTCGGGATATCCAGCGGTGGACACTTTCACTCAATATGAAGTTTCCGGAGACGCCACCGACTGGCTGGCATCAATTGGCATTCCCGCTATCACCGTGGAGCTGGCAACGCGGCAAAACATTGAATGGCAAAAAAACCTGGCGGGAGTTAACGCGTTATTTGAATATTTCAAATGAAAATCACTTTTTGGGGCGCGGCGCAAAACGTCACCGGATCAAAGCATTTAATAGAAGTTCAAGGATTCAATCTGTTGTTGGACTGCGGTTTTTATCAGGGCAAAAGAACCGACGCCAACCAACAAAATCGCCAGCTTCCTTTTGACGCGCAAAGAATCAATGCCGTGATTTTATCGCACGCGCATTTGGACCACTGCGGATCATTGCCAACATTAGTTAAAAACGGCTTTAACGGAAAAATTTATTGCACTCCCGCCACCGCCGAGATCGCCGAATATATTCTGCTGGATTCGGCCAACATCCAACAGCAAGATTGCCAATATTATAACGAGCATTTTTTTGACAAAGAACCGCTCACGCCGATTTATAATGAAGAAGATGTGCAAAAAGCGGTCGCGCGCTTTGAAACGGTGGACTATTTTTCGGATGGCGGCGAATGGACCAGAATAAACGAAAACATCCGTTTTAAATTCCATGATGCCGGTCATATTTTGGGTGCGGCGGCGATATCGCTGGAAATTATTGATAATGATGATGTTAAAAATTTGGTGTTTTCCGGCGATTTGGGACGCGATGAATTGCCAATCTTGCGCGCCCCCGAAATCATTCAAGAAAGCGCGCAAACCTTGATAATGGAATGCACCTATGGCAACCGCGTCCATCAACCGATGGCGCGAGTTTTTGACAAATTAAAAACCGTGCTGCGATCGGCGGCGCGCAAGAAAAGCAAAATCATCGTGCCCGCGTTTTCTCTGGGGCGAACTCAAGAATTGATTTATATCTTGCACTTGTTGGCAAAGCAAAAAGCGATTCCAAAAATGCCGATATACATTGACACTCCTTTGGGAGATAAAATCACCAAAGTTTTCCCCCGCTATACGAATCTTTTTGATGATGATTTTGCCAAAATTTTCGGCAACAACGGAAACGCCGCTTTCAATTTCAACAATTTAAAATATGTTCAATCGGTTGCCGAATCAAAATCGCTCAACGGCAAATCCGGTCCGTTTATCGTCATCGCCGGTTCAGGAATGTGCGAAGGCGGAAGAATTTTGCATCACTTAAAAAATGGCGCGGGCGACGGCAATAATATAATCCTTATCACCGGCTTTCAAGCCGAAAACACTTTGGGAAGAAAAATTCTGGAAGGTCAAAGTCCGATAAAAATTTTTGATCGATGGTATGAGGTGCGCGCCAAAATAACGACCCTCAATGAATTGAGCGCCCACGCCGATCAAGAAGATTTGTTAAATTACGCCAAAAATTTCACTGCGCTGAAAAATCTGTTTTTGGTGCACGGCGAACCGCCCCAGCTTCAAACATTTACCACCCTCGCCCAAAAATCCCTCCCCGGCGCTTCAATCAACACCCCCGCCTTCTCCCAATCTTTTGAAATCTAATTTTCAGAATTATCTATGGAATGTTCCGAGCGAAAGGCAGAATAAATCTTGATTAATTTTTATATTAGTGTTAAATTTTTCTTGGTGATCTGAATGGTAAATAAAATACTGTACTTGTCTAAGAAAATCCTACGCTCTTTGGAAAATCTTGTTGGAAAGTTTAAAGGATATGGAACCTGTCCCAATTGTGGCAAGACTTTATGGAAAAAGGATACCAAAAAGTTGTATTACACAGGATCCAATGGGGAAACTGCATCTCTTTTATTTTGCAAGGAGTGCTTTAACCCCTGCCAATTAGACCGCACAAAAACAACCGCTTGGCTCAGCAGGCAATGTTGGCCTCCGGGCGAGGTAGAAGCCATCAATAGGGACATGGCTAATGTATTCACCTGTTAGTTACTCACTAACAGGGTTTTTATTTATAAAAAATTTGCTTAATCGTATCAAAGTGATACGATTCGGGAACATAAATGATACGAAAAATAATGCGCAAATAACAAATTGGTTTACCAAGATTAAGGCAAGAGAAGCGCGGCCAGGCCCAAGAAGGCGAAAAATCCCAGAACATCGGTGGCGGTGGTGATAAAAATTGTCGCTGAAGACGCCGGATCTTTGCCGAATTTTGCCATTAACAGCGGCACCATCGTGCCAGCCGCGCCGGCAACGACCAAATTGATAATCATCGCCAAAAACAGCACCAACGCCAACAGCGGATCGCGATTGGCGAACAATATCACCATCGCCACCAACCCGCCGTTAATCGCGCCATTAGCAAGACCGGATAAAACTTCATTTTTCAATGCGCCGAAAGACGATTTGAAATCAATTTGTTTGAGGGTAATGCCGCGCACCATCACCGCCATTGCTTGCGTGCCGGCATTGCCGCCCATCCCCGCGATAATGGGCATATAAACCGCCAGCAGAACATATTTGGCAATGGTTTGATCAAACAAACTCACCACGAATGCCGCCAAAAACGAAGTCGCCAAGTTAACAATCAACCATTTATAGCGGAATTTTATCTTTTCCCGCGCGGCGGCAAAAACGCTCTCTTCCCTGGAAACGCCGGCAAAATCATACAAAGACGCCGCCGTCTGCTCGCGCAACACGCGGGCAATATCATCAGAATAAATAATCCCCATCACATTGCCGGCCGCGCCCAGCACGGCGATTTTCGCGTGCGGATAGGCGCGGAAAAGGTCAATCGCTTCATCGCAGGCCGCAGAGTGTTGAATTGTGGCAATTTTGCGAGTATATTTTTTCGCCTTGTCGCGCAAATGGGCAAACCCCAACTCGTGGCCGGGAAAATAACCCGCCAATTGCCCCGTCGCGGCGCCGCTTTTCAAAACAATAATCGTAGGCAAGCGGCCGGTGCGCTTTTCATGGATTTTAAATTGCCTTGCCACCTCGGCAATCGTGTCATCCTCATTGACTTGGATATAGTCCACATTCATTAACCCGGCGGCAGTTTTTGGATCAAAACCCAACAGCCGTTCCACCGCGCCCTTCATCCGAGAACTCAAAATTTCCAACAAATCAGTTTGTTTTTTTTGAGGAAATAATTGCAAAACATCGGTCGCTTCGTCGGGATCCAGATTTTCCAGAATTGAAGCAATTTCCAAATCATCCAACCGGCGCAAAATGTCATAAACCAAATGCTTGCTTAAGACCAAGCACGCTTGCGCCTGCTGGGCGGGGAGCAAATTTTTAAACGCCTGCAATCGAATTTTCGGTTTGGTTCTAATTTGGCGAATCGTTGTTTGAAATTTGTCGGGCGCTTTCATTGATAATTTTCAGGAATTAATACTTCCATTATAGCTGCAATTCCGCGAATCGCAAAAAATCAAAAATTGCGATTTTCGCGTTTTGGAGTTAGCATTAAATTGCCGGAGCGAAACGATAAAAATTCATGGAAAACAAGAAAGAAATATCAATAAAAACGATTTTTGGACATCTTTGGCAAGGAGTTTTGCCGCATCGGCGGCTTTTTTGGATTTGCGTTGCCGCGTTTATTATCACCAACTTGATTGATTTGGTAATTCCAATTTTTTATAAAAGCTTTTTTGACACGCTGGGATCGCAGGGAGCTCAAGCCGATGAATTGATTAAAATCATTATTATCATTGCGGTAATCCATTTTATTAACTGGATTTTAACCGCGATCGCTCACTTGACTGTCACCGCCAGCGAAGCAAGAATAATGGCAAAGTTAAAGCAAAAATCTTTTGATTATATGATGCTTCATTCGCGAAAATTTTTTGTGAATAACTTTGCCGGCAGCTTGACTCAAAAAGTCAATAGATTTTCTCGCGCGTTTGAAATTTTAATGGACAGTTTGGTTTTTAACCTGATTCCCATCACGATAAGCGTTCTGGGAACAATTGCGGTAACTGCGGTTATCGCGCCGCCAATCGCGGCCATTATTGCGATTTGGTCGCTCTTTATTGTTGCCGCTAATTTTGCTTTTTCTCGTTGGAAAATAAAATATGACATTGCCGCCGCAACCGCGGATTCAAAAACTACCGGTTTACTTTCCGACAATATCGTCAACTATATTTCCGTCAAGCTTTTTAACGGCTATCGATCCGAGTCCGAAAATTTTAAAAAAACTTCTGACGAACAGGCGCAAAAAACTGCATTCACTTGGCGATTGTCAAATATTGCTAATATTGTTCAAGGATTTTTCATTTTTGTGGTGGAGTTTGCCGCGTTCTATTACACCATACAGCTCTGGCAAAACGGGCAAGCGTTTATCGGCACTTTTGTTTTGGTGCAAACCTATATCATCGGCATCTCCTATCAATTATGGGGAGTGAATCGGATGTTTCGCGGCATTTATCAAGCCATGGCTGATTCCAAGGAAATGGCCGAAATTTTAGAAACTCCTCATCAGATCAAAGACGCGCCCGGCGCAAAAATTTTGTCTAACGCAAAGGGGAAAATAGAGCTTCAAGAAGTTGTTTTTGGTTTTCGGCCCGGAAGAATAATTATAAAAAACCTAAATTTAACTATCAACCCCGGGGAACAAGTCGCCATTGTGGGTTCATCAGGGGCGGGAAAAACCACTCTCGCCGGATTGTTATTGCGCCTGTTTGACCCCATTGACGGCAAGATTTTAATTGACGGAGATGACATCAAGGAAGTTACCCAAGAAAGCTTGAGAAAAAATATCGCTCTTGTGCCGCAAGATCCAACCCTTTTTCATCGCTCAATTATGGAAAATATCCGCTACGGGCGCCCGGACGCTTCCGACGAAGAGGTAATCCAGGCCGCGCAAATGGCGCATTGCGATAAGTTTGTGCAAAAAATGTCCGCCGGCTATGAAACTTTGGTGGGCGAACGGGGAGTGAAACTTTCCGGCGGCGAGCGGCAACGAGTGGCAATCGCCCGCGCGATATTGAAACGCGCACCGATTTTGATTTTGGACGAAGCCACTTCTTCTTTGGATTCAAAATCGGAAGCTCTCATTCAAGACGCATTAAAGGCCTTGATGAAAAATCAAACCGTGATTGCCATCGCGCATCGGCTTTCCACCATCCGGCAAATGGATCGCGTCGTGGTGTTAAAAAACGGCACCGTCGCCGAACAAGGCACGCACCAATCATTAATCCGCAAACAAGACGGCATCTACCGCAAACTCTGGTGCCTGCAGTCCGAAGGCTTCATCAAATAATTCGCTTCACCCAAAATTGAATCTTATTTTTGGTGTGTGGAGAAAATATTTATGCTATAATGATGACACAATAATCAAGCTCAAAAAATCTTATGGAAAATAATCAAAAGGGGAACGCGATATTGGCGATAGTGGCGGTGTTGATGTTAGCAATCGCCGCGGCAATCGGCGCGGGTTGGTATGCCTATCAATTATATTCAGTGGCGCCCGAAATCATTGAAACCGGCGATATTTATGTGCGCACCGATGTTGATTATCCGCCCGATGAATCAATGCCGGTGGATTTTTCCGTTGAGCCGCCGATTGAAGCGCCAGAAATTGAACCGATAACAGAACCCGAATCTCCCGCGGAATTTGTTGAATATGAGATCTCCCAAGATTCATCTCCGGCAGCCAACGCCGCCAATCAGTTCGCGTTTGAATTATACGAACAATACAAAGATACCGATGATAATGTTTTCTTCTCGCCCCACAGCATTTCTTCAGCGTTGCAAATGACCTATGAAGGCGCGCGCGATCAAACCGCGCGGGAAATGCAATCGGTATTTCATTTTCCCGAAAACGCGCAAACTCGCATTGGATCTTTTGCCCGTCTTTATGAACAGATAAATCCGCCAAACGAGAGCTATCAACTCTCCACTGCCAACGCGCTTTGGGCGCAAAATGATTATCCCTTTGACCAAAATTATCTAAAAACCATTGAAACTTATTATCATGGAAAAGCCGTGAATTTGGATTTTGTTGATGACACCGAAAATTCGCGCGAAACGATCAACCAATGGGTGAGCGACAGAACCGCGCAAAAAATTCCACAGCTGTTCGCGCCCGGATCGCTAAACCCGCTAACGCGCATGATTTTAACCAACGCGATATATTTCAAAGGCAAATGGGCGGCTCCGTTTGAAAAAGAAGCCACCCAAGAAAAAGATTTCACCACTTCAACCGGCAACAAAACCAAGTGCCAAATGATGAACAAGCAAAAGAATTTTGGATACGCCGAAACCCCCGACTATCAAGCACTGGAATTGCCCTATGAAAAAAATGATTTATCAATGATGGTGATTTTACCCCAAGCCGGAAAAATGACCGCGTTGGAAAACAGTTTAACAATGACAAAATTTAACGATATTAAAATTAAAAAATCATTAAAATCTGAATTGGTGAATGTGTTTTTGCCCAAATTTAAATTTGACACCTCATATAATATGAACCAAACGCTGGCAAAAATGGGGATGCCGACAGCGTTCGCGCCCGATATGGCGGACTTTTCCGGAATGTATGACAAATCAAAAACAATAGAAAATCTTTATATCGGTCTGGTGATTCATAAGGCCTATGTTGATGTCTATGAAGAGGGCACCGAAGCCGCCGCGGCCACCGGAGTGGCAATGACCACCAGCGCGATTGTGGATCCGCCGCAACCAAAAATTTTCAATGCCGATCGGCCGTTTATCTTCGCTATCATTCACAATCAAACCGGCGCGATATTGTTTATGGGCAAAGTGAATGATCCGAGTAAATAACACATAATTATGAAAACATTTAATCATATAATCATATAATCAAAAAAAATGCCGCTTTGCGGCGTTTTTTGGCAAATTTATGAATTTAATTGATAATTTAATCAATTCGGGCTATCTGAAAACTCCGCGAATCATTGAGGCATTTCGCGCGATAAAAAGAAAAGATTTTTTGCCCGAAAATTTGCCCCATCGCCATGTTATCGCCGAAATGGACGAGGCCATCGCCATCGGTTGGGCGCAAACCATTTCCCAGCCCGCCACCGTGGCGTTTATGCTGGAACTTTTGCAACCCCATCCGGGCGACAGGGTTTTAGACATTGGCTATGGCTCGGGATGGACCAGCGCCCTTTTGGCGCATATCGTTTCGCGAGAAAACAAAAAAGGGAAAGTGGTCGCAATTGAAAGAATCAAAGCATTGTCCGAATTCGGCAAAGAGAACATCGCCAAATATGGCTTTATCAAAAATCGAATCGTTCAATGCGTCATCGGCGACGGCTCAAAGGGTTATCCGCCGCAAGTGCCCTATGATCGAATCTTGGCTTCCGCGGCGGCGCAAAAAATTCCGCAAGAATGGGAAGAACAGCTAAAAATCGGCGGCGCGATTGTGGCTCCCGTTCAAAGCGCGATAATAAAAATTGAAAAAAGCAAAAATAACACTTTCAGCGAAACCCGCTATGAGGGATTCGCGTTCGTGCCTCTGGTCCAAGGCGCGGATAATTAATTATTTTAGATTTATAAAACTATGAAAATTGAATTAAATCAAAAAAATATCGCCGAACTTGAAAAAGAAACCATTTCTCCGTGCGTGACAATCTATTTGCCGCTGGCAAAAACCATCAAAGAAAAAACCATAAAAAGCAAAGTAAAGCTGGAAAATTTGATCAAAAACGCCGAGAAGCAATTGATTGCCGGCGGCAGCGAAGAAATTTACGCCAAAAAAATTTTGGCGCCGGCCGTCAACCTTGCCCAAGATCATTTTGTTTGGAAAAACAATGCCGCGGGGCTGGCGATATTTATCACTCCGCCCGGAGTTTTGCGCTATTTTGAATTGCCCGAAACCCCGAAAGAAACAATTTATGTCGGCAAAGGATTTGACATCGCGTGGCTAAAAGTTATCGCGCGCAATTGCCAAAACTTTTTCATCCTTGCCGCCGGAAAAAACAGTTTGGCATTCTATGTTGCCGATTGCGGCAAAATCAAAGAAATAAAAATCGGTTTGCCCGAACACACGCAAGATTTCTTGCCCGGCCGCGATCCGGAAAAATCCATTCAATTTCATGGACGAAATCCCGCCGGAGGGCAAAGCATCATCCACGGACAAGGCAAGGGCAAAGACAAAGAAAAAGACCTTTTGCTGAAATATTTTAAAATGGCGGATAAAATCATCCAAAAACATTTGGCAAAAGAAACCGCGCCGCTGATTTTTGCCGGCGACGACGGCGTTTTTTCCATTTATCGGCGCGCCAACAGCTATTCAAATCTTTTGCCCGTCAACTTGAAAGGAAATTTTGAAAACAAAAATCCGGAAAATGCATTAAAAGAAGCCTTTGAAATTATAAAAAACGCTCCGCGATAGCGGAGCGTTTTTTCAGACCTTGATCATTTTGATGCCGATTTCACAAACTTTAAATCCCGCGTAGACCAGAAACGCGGCAAACATTGACCACGCCAGAATGTTTAACATTTTGGCAATCGCGTCGTCGGGCATCATATCAATAACGGCGCGATTGACCGAATATTGTATTTGGTTTTTCAGATATTTTTGAGCTTCTTCAACGGGAAGATTTTCAATTTGCATTTGTTCGGGCAAAAAACTTTGCTCGTTTTTTGCCGCGATTTGAAAAATTTCGGGAAACTCGGCCTTGGCGGTAAAACAGCGATATGACGCCAACACCGACATCCCGATCACCGTTAAGCCCGCGGCAATCAAACCCCAACCAATAATGATTTTTATATCCATAAAAATTAAATTCCAAGCATCAAGCGCCAAATCGCAAAGTAAATTTCAATATTCAAGATTCAATTTTTAAATATTGAAATTTGAATATTAAATATTATGAGAGTGTAGAAAAACTATTTTCAGAACGAAATTTTCAGATTTCGCGCGAGAAAAATGAGGAAGGAGAAGGCATACTTGGCTCAAAGTATGCCGCCGACTGACGAATTTTTCGCAGCCGAAAAATGGAAATTGCAGTT